>JAAUYS010000193.1 GCA_014804995.1 Clostridia bacterium | reverse complement strand
TCGGCACGGGTTTTGAAAACCACCCCGCATTCCCCGAAAGAATAAATACGGAGTTCGTAAAGGTAGTTGGCGAAAACGAGATTAAAATGCGCGTTTGGGAGCGCGGAAGCGGTGAAACGCTTGCCTGCGGAACGGGCGCTTGCGCCTCAGCAGTAGCTTGTTGCCTCAACGGTCTGTGTAAAAAGGGAGAAGAAATAACCGTTCATCTTTTAGGCGGAGATTTAAAAATTACCTACACTGACGAAACTGTGTTTATGACGGGCGAAGCAAGTTTGGTATTTACCGGCGAAATTGAAGTTTAAAAGCAAAAATTTCCGTCGGCAACTCTTGCATTTATAAACCCTTTATGGTACAATATATAAGATTATAATTGAGGAATTTTTTACGTTATGACAAAATACATTTTCGTAACAGGCGGAGTTGTTTCCGGCTTAGGTAAAGGTATAACGGCGGCGTCGCTTGGCAGACTTTTAAAGTGCAGGGGATATAAGGTTGCTTCACAAAAGCTTGACCCCTACATAAATATCGACCCCGGCACGATGAGTCCCTATCAGCACGGTGAAGTTTTCGTAACCGACGACGGTGCTGAAACCGACCTTGACCTCGGCCATTACGAAAGGTTTATTGACGAAAATTTAAACAAGTTCTCCAACCTTACCACGGGTAAGGTATATTGGAACGTTCTCAACAAGGAACGCAACGGCGAATATTTGGGTCAGACCGTGCAGGTAATTCCTCACGTTACTAACGAGATAAAGACCTTTATTTATTCCGTCGGCAAAACCACGTCCGCGGACGTAGTTATAACCGAAATCGGCGGAACTATCGGCGACATTGAAAGCCAGCCCTTTATAGAGGCTATCCGTCAGGTCGCAAGGGAAGTCGGCAGGGAAAACTGCTGTTTCATACACGTAACCCTCGTTCCCTATATTTCGGGTTCGGAAGAGTTTAAATCCAAACCCACACAGCACTCCGTAAAGGAATTGCAGGGTATGGGCATCAACCCCGACATCATAATCACCCGTGTTGATTCCCCTATGCCCGAAGAAGTAAGGGCAAAGATTGCAATGTTCTGCAACGTAGAACCCGAGTGCTGTATTGAGAATATGACCCTGCCCGTTCTCTATCAATGCCCTATAATGCTTGAAGAGAGTCATTTTTCTGAGATAGTCTGCAAAAGGCTCAACTTAGACCCCCGCGTAATCGATTTGGCGGAATGGAACAAGATGCTTCAACGCATAGAAGCGCGCGATAAAAAGGTTACGATAGCTCTCTGCGGTAAGTACGTACAGCTTCACGACGCATACCTTTCCGTAGCGGAAGCTCTTGCCCACGCAGGTTACGAAAACGCGGCAAAAGTAGAAATTAAGTGGGTTGATACCGAAGAGATTGAAAAGGGCAACCTTAAAAAGATATTTGCAGGCGTTGACGGCATATTAGTTCCCGGCGGTTTCGGCAACCGCGGGGTAGAGGGCAAAATTCTTGCCGCTAAATACGCGCGTGAGAATAATATCCCTTACCTCGGCATATGCTTGGGAATGCAAACCGCGGTAATAGAATACGCAAGAAACGTTTTAGGCTATAAGGACGCTAACTCTTCGGAGTTCAACCCCGAATCAAAGCACTGCGTAATAGACTTAATGCCCGACCAGCACGGCGTAAAAATGGGCGGTACGATGCGCCTTGGCGCGTACCCTTGCAAGGTAATCGGGAATATAATGAAGAAGTCATACGGCGCTGAAGAGGTGTCCGAACGCCACCGCCACAGATACGAGTTCAACAACGACTTCCGTGAAGAAATCGAAAAGGCGGGTATGGTTATAGCCGGCACTTCCCCCGACGGCAGTTTGGTGGAGGCGGTTGAAATCCCTGCAAACGACTTCTATATCGGCGTGCAGTTCCACCCCGAATTCAAGTCCCGTCCGCAGGCGGCGCACCCTATATTCCGTGAATTTATCAAACACTCGGTAAAGTACAACGCAAAAAAGAAATAAAGAATATAACACGTGCGGAGCTTTTATGAACTTTAACTTAAACTTTAACGATATAGCTGAAAACTATCTGTTTGCGGAAGTTGCGGACAGAGTGGCAAAATATACAAAAACTCACCCCGATAAAAAGATAATCAAGTTAGGTATAGGCGACGTAACGTTGCCCCTCGTTCCTTCGGTCATAAAGGCGTTGCACGAGGGCGTTGAAGATATGTCAAAAAGTCAAACCTTTAAGGGCTACGGCCCTTACGAGGGTTACGACTTTTTAAGGGAAAATATCCTTGCATATTACAACAAAATGGGCGTAAACCTTGCCCTTGACGAAATTTTCGTTTCCGACGGTGCTAAATCAGACCTAGGCAATATTTTAGACATTTTCTCCAAAGACAACGTAGTTCTTGTTCCCGACCCCGTTTACCCCGTGTACGTGGATACCAACATAATGGCGGGCAGAAAGATTATCTTTGCAAACGCGACGGAAAAGAACGGCTTCTTGCCGATGCCAGATTATAAGGTTCACGCAGATATTATCTATATCTGCTCACCCAACAACCCCACGGGCGCTTGCTACAATAAAACCCAACTTAAAGAATGGGTAGACTACGCTAATAAAAATAACGCCGTCATTCTTTACGACGCGGCTTACGAGTGTTTTGTATCGGACGGAAGCCTTGCGCGCTCAATCTTCCAGATTGAGGGGGCGGAAACCTGCGCAATAGAGTTCTGCTCGTTCTCTAAGATGGCGGGCTTTACGGGTACGCGTTGCGGTTATACCGTCGTGCCTAAAAAGCTTGTAAAAGACGGCTTCTCCGCCAACAAAACCTGGTTAAGGCGTCAGGCTACCAAGTTCAACGGCGTGCCTTACATAGTCCAAAAAGGCGCTTCGGCAGTGTTTACCGAAGAGGGTATGAAAGAAATCAAGCAAAATCTTGCATACTATATGGAAAACGCAAAGACCATTGCCGAATGTATGGACGAACTCGGTATATGGTACACTGGCGGTAAAAATTCGCCTTACATATGGCTCAAATGCCCTAAGGGTATGGGCAGTTGGCAGTTCTTCGACTATCTTTTGGAGAACGCGCAAGTGGTTGGAACGCCCGGCGCGGGCTTCGGCAAGAACGGAGAGGGCTATTTCCGCCTTACCGCATTCGGCAGTAAAGAAGCCACAAAAGAAGCGGTAGAGCGCATCAAAAAACTCTTAAAATAAAAAACCTACGGTGGAAAAATGGAAAATCTTATGGAACGCGGAGCGGGCATACTTTGCCACATATCTTCCTTGCACGGTAAGTACGGTATAGGTACTTTGGGGCGCGAAGCCTACGAGTTTGCAGACTTTTTAAAAAGCTCGCACGTAAAATACTGGCAAATTCTTCCCCTTGCGCAGACTGGCTTCGGCGACAGTCCGTATTCTTCGGTTTGCTGTAATTCCGGCAACCCTTATTTTATAGACCTCGTCGCATTGAGGGATGAAGGACTTTTGGACGACGAAGAGCTTGCAAGCTGTGAAATGCCTGTGGGCGACGTTGACTACGGCGCACTCCATAAGACCAGATTTGAGGTTTTAAGGCTGGCTTACGCCCGCTTTAACATCAAGGACGAAGAGTTCGTAAAATTCGTTGAAAGCGGGGAGTACGACGACTACGCGATATTTATGTCGCTTAAAGACAGATACCCCGGTCCTTTCACGGCTTTCCCCGACAGCTTCAAATACGCTGAAAATTTGGCAATTAAGGAATTCAGGGAAACGGTCTACAAAAGCGACTATTGCTTCTGGATATTCCTGCAATATATCTTCAACAAGCAGTGGGCTAAATTAAAGGAATACGTCAATTCTCTCGGAATTAAAATTATAGGCGATATTCCCCTTTACGTCGCGAACGACTCGTCCGACGTTTGGGCGCGTCCCGAGCTTTTTAAACTTGACGAAGATTTGAACCCTACTGAGGTAGCGGGCGTTCCCCCCGATTATTTCTCGCCCACGGGTCAGCTCTGGGGCAACCCCGTGTACAACTGGGACGTTTTAGAGAGCGAGAGTTACGAGTGGTGGATTAAGCGCATACGAAAGGCTATGCAGATGGTAGACGTTATCCGCATAGACCACTTCCGCGGATTTGACAGATATTACTCTATTCCCGCGGGTGCGGAAACGGCTGAAACGGGCGAATGGCAACAGGGTCCCGGTCTCAGGCTGTTTATGCAGATAAGAAGAAAGCTCGGCAACATTCCTATCATTGCAGAGGACTTGGGTATAATCGATTACGGCGTTGAAAAGCTTCGCCAGAGAACGGGTTACCCCGGTATGAAGATTATGCTTTTCGCTTTTGACGGCAAGCCTACAAATCCCTATCTTCCCAGAAACATTACGGAAAATTCCGTCGCATACACAGGTACGCACGACAACGCGACTACTTTGGGACTTTTGAAGAGAATGAACGATTCTCAGTTTATGGTATTCAAATCCCGCCTGCGTTCCGCACTTGCAGACGAGGAGGTCGTTCTTCCCTTCATAACTAGGCGTGAGGCCGCCCGCGCACTGTGCGTAAGCGTTCTAGCGTCCAAAGCCAATATAGCAATTCTGCCTATACAGGACTTACTTGGACTCAGCGACGACGCGCGTATGAACACTCCGTCCACGTCGGAGGGCAACTGGAAGTTCAGGCTGTTTAAACGCCCCTCGCGTTACCACGCGGCGATAATGCGCAAGATAGTAAAAGAATATAACAGATAATATTAAACCCCGCACCTTTTGGGTGCGGGGTGTTTTTTATGCGTTGTCAAATATCCTCGTACACAGTACGGTCATATCGTCGTTTACGGTATGCCCCGTCCGCTCTAACGCGCCGGCAAGAATTTTATCTGCCAAGTTCTGCGGGTTAAGCGGTTTAAAGTCCTGTAAAAACTCGTACAAGTCGGGGGCGGAGGGGAATGCGGAAGTAATGCCGTCGCTCATAAAAACGATTATATCACCGCCCTTTAACTTCTCCGTGCATACGGTGGGGTGCAGGCTGTCCAGAATGCCGAGCGGGAGGGAGTTGCTTTCAAGTATCTTAATTTCCCCCTCGCGCAGTATTATCCCCGCGGGCGAACCTATTTTAACGAAGTCCGCTCTGCCCGTATCTAAATTTACGGCAACCAAATCGATGCAGGTAAACCTTTCGTCGCGGTTGAAAGAAAGCAGTTTGTTAATAGTCTGTAAAATGGTGTCCGCCGGCATCTCTGCGCGGTAAAACGCCTCTATTAAGGATATTGCGGACTCCGAAACCTTTCTCGCGTACTCACCGCTACCCATACCGTCGGATAAAGCCATTAAAAAGGCGTGTTCGTTTATTCTTATTACAGAATGCGTATCGCCGGAAACCTTTTCACCGCTCTTTATTGCGTAAGCCGTGCCGAATACCGCGTTTAATCTCGGCGGTGCGGAGAAGATAAGGCAACTCTTTTCGTCGTCGTAAGCTATCTTGTCCTTTAATATGTACTTTCTTTTCAGCGTGTCGGAAATTATATCCGTCATTGCTTTCAGGTTTACTTTTCCCAGTATCACGGCGCAAAGCTCGTTAGCCTCGTCGCCGTCAATATACAATTCGGGGCAGGAAATACCCTGCGCGGACAGCGCCTTTTTAACGCTTTTGGAAGCCCCCGCAAAGCTTTGGTTTTTGCTCAAATCAACGGCGCAACCCTTCATAACCTCGGCTACGCTTTTGGCTTGCTCTGCAAGCATTCTTCTGCCCGAACGCGCGTTTTCCGTCTCGGTCATATATCTTCTGTACTCTGCAAGCAGTCCGTTCATCTGTGTTAAAACTTCGGTGGGTCGGGCGCAGTTTGCAGTCATTTCGGAGGGCAGGTCTATTAAATTTACTTTGCCCTTTAAGCACCCCGCGTCAATCAGCCGTTGAAAGCCCGTATATACGCTCGTCTTTTCGCAACGGTTTAATCTGTCGCAGTTTTTACAGCATTTTTCTTTAAGCTCTATAAGCATTCTTCCGCGCGCCGCGCTGTCGTTCACGTTATCGTCAAGCGCAATAAAGGCGCACTCTATTTCACGGAACACTTCTGATATCCTGTACAGCTTTTCACCCGTGCGCCGTCTGCTTCTGACTACTGCGGTTTCGGGCAGAACCTCTTCAACCAAAAGCCGTCTTTTAAGGGCGGAAAGCTTTTCGTCCTTTAAAAGAGTGGGTATAAAACAAGCCAAAAACAGTAGCAGTGCATATAAAACTATTAACGGCACGGGCTTTGAAAAGCACCCCGCGACGAACATATAGTAAGCCGTGGCGGAGGCGGTAACCGCACCGCAGGCAAATCTTCCCGCCCCGCTGAACAAAAGCGCAAGTACCGTTAAAAGTATGTAAATAGTGATAGGAAGTAGCGTCAGGTTTACGACCGCGCACGGCGTTGCAAGGCACATCGTGGCAATTATTGCAGAGGGCGAGCGCGCAAGCCTTACCGCAAATATTATAACCGCCGAAGAAAAGCAGATATAAAACGCCTCTCCCAAAAGGGTGTAAAGTCCCGTTCCGCATACCGCGTAGACGACGCAAAGGCATATGAGTTCGTCCTCTTTAAGACGGCAACGCTCTATCCTGAACATTAACGCATACACGCTCTTATAGCAGAAGTATGTAAACACTATAATGACCGCTGAAGATATTCCCTTTAAAGCGTACGGGTTGTTAATTAAAAAGTCCTCAGTTCCCAGCCAGGGTGCAAATACAACGTACGGCGCAAGCGCAATTATAAGGTATAAGGGGGACTCGAATTTCATTTTGCGCCCCGAACGGCGGTACAAAAAGATGACAAGCCCTATAAAAAGCCCCTCGTACACACTTAAAAGGCTTGAAATAAGGTTCAAATTTACTATTGAAGAGAATGCGAAAAGAATCGGCGTCGCTATAATATTCGTTCCGCAACAAAGCCCAGCAAACAGAATACCGAGGGAAAGGGGAACGCCCTTTACGGCGCTGTTTGCGGTTATAAAAGCGCATAGGAATACCGCGTAAACCGATATCGTTTTCAGGTTAATTTTTAACGGCATAGCTTTATTCTATAACAAGGCACATTAAAAAATTTGTCTTTTCATATCGCAAGCAATACGTCTTTGTCGTAAAATAAAACATTTAAAAAAGCGCACCGCTTTACCATAGTTCCCATAGGGTTTTACCCTACACCTTGCAAGCAAGGCAGTGCGCTTCTGCTTTACATTTTAATCTGATTATTGTATAGTAATAGAGTGATAAACAGTAATTTAACGGAGAGTTATGATAGTTTTAATTGCAGGAACAACACATACGGGAAAGACCGTTTTAGCACAGCGATTGTTAGAAAGATATAAGTTCCCGTATTTGTCTATC
>JAAUYS010000192.1 GCA_014804995.1 Clostridia bacterium | reverse complement strand
CTTGTAACCGAGGGATTTGTCATACAAAACGCCCTTTCCAAATCCACCTGCCTCGTACTGCCCTGCGGAGCTTCGTAAAGATACGCAAGTATTTTATACTGCGTAAGCGTCATATCATAAGGCGCAAGCACTGATAGCGCTGTTTTTTCCAACTGCAAAGACGCTTTTTTTATGAGTATGCCTATATTATTACTTTTCATATTGATTCCAAAATACATAGAATTCTATGTATTAGTTTAGCATAAGTTTTATCATCTGTCAATACATTAACTAAAAAAGGAAGGCCGAAGCCTTCCTTTTTTAGTATTCAAATTACTTCTTTCTGGGGTTCTTGATGTTTGCCTGTGCAGCTGCTTTAAAAGCGAGAACGCCATTTGTCCTTCATTCTTTACCGGCTGTTCAGCGGGCGTTACGCTTTACCTCGCAGTAGCAATTATAAAAGCCCGCACAATCGTGCGGGCTTTTAGCTGTTCTATTTTACTGTCTCGGGTTCTTGATGTTAGCCTGTGCCGCTGCGAGGCGTGCGATGGGAACTCTGTAAGGCGAGCAGGAAACGTAGTTAAGACCTATCTGGTGGCAGAACTCTATTGACGAGGGGTCTCCGCCGTGTTCACCGCAGATACCTACGTGTAAGTTCTTGTTGCCCTTCTTGCCGAGGGTAACAGCCATATTCATAAGCTTACCTACGCCGGTCGTATCAAGACGTGCGAACGGGTCGCTCTCATAAATCTTGTTTGCATAGTACGAAGGAAGGAATTTGCCAGCGTCGTCGCGGCTGAAGCCGAAAGTCATCTGGGTCAAGTCGTTCGTACCGAAGCAGAAGAAGTCGGCTTCCTTTGCGATATCGTCAGCAGTGAGTGCCGCACGGGGAATTTCAATCATAGTTCCCACTTCGTAATGAAGCTCTACGCCGGAGCTTGCAATAACTTCGTCTGCCGTCTTTACGACTACGTCTTTAACGTATTTAAGCTCTTTAACTTCGCCCGTTAAAGGAATCATAATTTCGGGAACTACGTTCCAGTCGGGGTGTTTCTTCTGTACGTTGATAGCCGCCTTTATTACGGCTTTTGTCTGCATTACTGCGATTTCGGGATAGGTTACGGTAAGACGGCAACCTCTGTGTCCCATCATCGGGTTGAACTCGTGCAAGTCTGCAATTATCTGCTTAATCTGTGCAACGGTTTTGCCCTGTGCTTCTGCAAGAGCTTTGATATCCTCTTCGTCCGTAGGAACGAACTCGTGAAGGGGCGGGTCTAAGAAACGGATAGTTACGGGCTGGCCTTTAAGCGCGGTCATAAGTCCTTCGAAGTCCTTTCTCTGCATAGGCTCTATTTTAGCGAGCGTGGCCTCTCTCTCTTCAACGGTGTCAGCGCAAATCATTTCTCTGAACGCGCCTATTCTTTCGGGGTCGAAGAACATATGCTCCGTACGGCAAAGACCGATGCCCTGTGCGCCGAACGCAGCCGCCTGCTTAGCGTCTGCGGGGGTATCCGCGTTGGTTCTAACGCCGAGTGCCTTATACTTGTCTGCAAGCTCCATAATTCTGCCGAAGTAACCCGACTTAACGCTTGCGGGTACGGTGGGGATTACGCAGTCGTAAATGTTACCGGTTGAACCGTCGAGGGAAAGTCCGTCGCCCTCTTTGAACACTTTGCCGGCAAGGGTGAACTGCTTATTCTCTTCGTCCATTTTAATATCGCCACAACCGGATACGCAGCAAGTTCCCATACCGCGGGCAACAACTGCCGCGTGGGAGGTCTGTCCGCCACGGACGGTCAAAATACCCTGTGCGTACTTCATACCCTCGATGTCCTCGGGTGAAGTTTCAAGACGGACGAGAATAACCTTCTTGCCCTCTTTGCCCTGAATAACTGCGTCTTCTGCGGTGAACACGATAGTGCCTGCGGCAGCACCGGGGGAAGCCGCAATACCCTTGCCGACTACATTGTTTTTATCGGCGTCCTTCAATGCCTGTGCATCGAACTGAGGGTGTAAAAGCATATCGAGAGATTTAGCGTCAATCTGCATTAAGGCTTCCTGCTCAGTAATCATACCTTCGTCAATTAAGTCGCAAGCAATCTTGATTGCGGCCGCGGCGGTACGCTTACCGTTACGGGTTTGAAGCATATATAACTTTTTGTCTTCAATGGTGAATTCCATATCCTGCATATCGCGGTAGTGGTCTTCAAGGGTTTCGCAAACCTTTTGGAACTGCGCGTACGCTTCGGGGAATACGTCCTTCATCTGGTCTATGGGCATAGGAGTACGAACGCCTGCAACGACGTCTTCGCCCTGTGCGTTTACAAGGAACTCACCCATAAGTCCTTTTTTACCGGTTGCAGGGTTACGCGTGAACGCAACGCCCGTACCGGAAGTATTGCCGAGGTTACCGAACGCCATCATCTGAACGTTTACCGCAGTACCCCAGCTGTAAGGAATGTCGTGGTCCATACGGTAGATGTTTGCACGGGGGTTGTCCCACGAACGGAATACGGCTTTAACAGCCTCAAAAAGCTGTTCCTTGGGGTCGTCGGGGAAGTCTTTGCCAAGCTGGTTTTTGTACTCTGCTTTGAACTGGTAAGCAAGCTCCTTCAAGTCGTCCGCAGTGAGGTCTACGTCGTACTCGATGCCCTTCTTCTCCTTCATTTCGTCGATAAGCTTTTCAAAGTATTTTTTGCCTACTTCCATAACGACATCTGAGAACATCTGGATAAATCTTCTGTAACAGTCCCAAGCCCAACGGGGGTTGCCGGACTTTTCGGCTATGGTGTTTACAACGTCCTCGTTAAGGCCGAGGTTCAAAATGGTATCCATCATACCGGGCATAGAAGCGCGCGCGCCGGAACGCACGGAAACGAGCAGGGGATTGACCTTGTCGCCGAACTTCTTTCCGCAGACCTTTTCCATCTTGTCGATGTAGGTCATAATTTCTTTCTGGATATCGTCGTTTATTTTACGACCGTCCTTATAGTACTGCGTGCAGGCCTCGGTTGAAATAGTGAAGCCCTGGGGTACGGGAAGACCTATTTTGGTCATCTCGGCAAGGTTAGCACCTTTACCGCCCAATAATGCGCGCATACTTGCGTCTCCCTCTGTGAAGAGATAGCAATACTTCTTTGCCATTTGAAAATTCCTCCTGGAAATTGTTTTTATTTATCTAAATAATTTTAATACATTTTCAATGTATAATCAAGTATTTCTTAGAAATTTTTGGAAATCAGTTAATTTTACTGCCCACCCTAGACATTAACGGGACAAAAAAACGTCTCTTATTAAAGAGGCGCTTTTTAATTACCAGTAATCACTGGTTAACCCAAGCCAGTAGTCGGCTGAAATTCTGTAAACCAAAACAATGGCTTGCAAATTGTCATAGCCGGGCTTAGCCTTACCCTTTAGCCATTCGCTAACCTGGCTTTGCTTTATACCTACTCTCCTTGCAAACTCAACCTGAGTAAGGTTATTTTCTTTTAAAAATTCTCTTAAAATATCTTTAAACTCAGTCTGCATAATACAATAATATAAAAAATTCTATAATTCAAGTTGACAATATAGAATATTCTATATTATAATTTGATTAACGAAATACGAGGAAGTAAAACTATGCAATTAACAATCACGAAAGCAAATCTTATTATTGATAAAATTAAAAACTACGCCAATACACCTGCTTTTTCAAAGCTTGAAAAGGACAACCCCACCGTCGCAGAGCAAATAAAGAACCTTAAAGCCGAAGATTTAAGGCTTGGAGAATGCCCCGTTTTCGGCGTTGCGCAAATCGAGGGTGATTTGACTGCAAACGGCGTCAGATACACCGATGCGCGTGGCAGAGTTGTGAATTCTATATCTTCAAGATTAGACGACGGATACATACCGCGGTACACCTTAGCGTGTGGTTTTGTCACAGACCCCATACTCTTTGCATCTCCTGAAAACAGAGCCGACCCTACTACTCTTCAAATTGTTGCCCAAAGATTAGACTTTAAAACTTACCATTACGAAAAAGAAGCGCAGTATATGGGTGATGATACTGCAAGAAAAGTTGCTAAAGAAGAATTGTCAAGGCTTAATTATAAATTGGAAGACTGTCGCGTAAATTCAAGAAGAATTAGCTACACATACGGACCTCTGCCGGTTTATATTTATCCTGTGATTGTAGATTTAAAAGACAAAAAAGGAAATTTGCCCCCCACCGTTTTAGGCACTTATTCCGAACAGAACCTTGATAACGGTGAAGCGCTTGAAACGCCGGAAATTATAATTAACATAGTTGACGTTATTAAAAAGCAAAAAATCAGCTCTAAAACGAGCAAATCGGCAAAAACGAAGAAAATTGTCGGTTTGGTATTCGGCATATTGGGCGTTTTAGCCATTGCAGGCGTTATTACCTGCCTTGCCCTCGGCGTATACAAAAATACCTAACAGTAAAAACAAATTCCCCCTAAGCAGACTGCTTAGGGGGAACTTTTTATATTAACCTGATATATTCTGATAAGCTTAAAAGGCGGTTGTCGGTTTTGTATGAAAAGTATTCCCTTATAAGCCTTAGCGCGCGCTTTTCACCGTCTTCCGTTATAAAATCTTCATCGTAAGACTTTCCGTCTACCTTTCTTAAAACGTTATAGGTAACACGGCTTGCGCCCGCCCCCTTTCCGCAATTAAAACAAGTGAACGCGCCCGCGTCAAAATCAAAGCGTAGCTTGTCCTCTTCGGTCAAGTCGTTACCGCACTCCGCGCAAGTTTCCAATGAAAGCGCGTAGCCCGACTTCCTCAGCGCGAATATAAGAAATTTAATAAGCGGTAATCTTTCTTCCCCCGTGCACATTGCAGTAAGCGTTCTTACGCACTCGTAAAAAATTTCTGCGCACTCGTCGCCCTCGTAGGTTAAAGCGTTTACAGCCTCCACCACAGCGCAACCCGCATAAAACTTGTTTATGTCCGTTCTTAAATCGTAAAAGCTTTCACACTCCGAACAGTTTATTACGGTGAATTTACCCCCCCGCCTTGCAAGAATATATTCTGCAAAACAGAACGGCTGAGCGGCGAACTTTAATTTAGCGTTTGGCTTTTTAACGCCCTTTATCCCTGCCGTTATTTTGCCGTATTCGGCGGACAGCAGGGTTAAAATTTTATCGTTTTCGTTATAGTCAACTGCCCTAAGCATTACGGCGTTTGTTTTGATTTCCATTAAATTTTCCGTAAAAATAGCCCATAGGGCTATAATCAGTCTTGACCGTCTAATTTTTTATAAAGCATATAGTAGCTTACGTTACCCGTCTTTTCAAACATCTTCCAGGCAAGTTCAGCGGCGTCTTTATCTCTTTTCATAATAAACTACCTCACAAAAATTTTGGCTACTTATGCGCCTGCAATTTTTCGTGAATTAAGGGCTTCTCGCCCTCTTTGCGCGATATTAAAGGCACGCCAATATATAATCGCGCAAATTCACCTCGGTGAGCTTGCTTACGCAACAATTTGGGTGCGCTAAGCAAAAAGCGTCGTTTTTGCTTGCGCCGTTAATTATTTTATAGCCGTAATAAAAGTTTGTGCGGTTTATTGTAAATTATTTATTCAATAAAAACGTCTTTTATAAGTCCGGGGCGGTTGCGCCAGTCTTCTTCCACGCGGACGTAGGTCGTCAAAAACACCTTTGCGCCCAAAAACTTTTCCATACCCTCGCGGGCGAAGGAAGAAACTTCCTTAATAGCCTTGCCCTGTTTACCTATTAAAATCGCTTTATGGTTTGCCTTTTCACACACGATGTCAAGGTTTATCTCGTAAGTGCCGTTGTCCTTTCTTTTAAATTCGTTTATTACTATTGCAATGCCGTGGGGAATTTCTTCGTCAAATTTAAGAAGTATCTTTTCCCGCATAATTTCGGCAACCATAAACTTTTCACTCTTGTCTGAAACTATATCCTCGGCAATTACCTTTTCGCCCGACGGCATTTGTTCTACGAGGAATTTTTCAAGCTTTCTTATGTTCCTGAACTTCCTTGCGGAAACGGGGAAGACGTCGCAATCAATTCCGTTCTCATAGAACTTTTTAACGTCCTCCGCTATGTTTTCCTTGGGCATAATGTCAATTTTCGTATAGGCTATCGCCATAGGAATTTTACCGCTTTGGTACTTTTTAATGAGCTGAATATCGTTATCAGAAACGCCTGCGTGTCCGTCGTGAACGTAAAGTATAAAATCAACGTCCTTTGCGGTGTCCTCGGTGGCTTTCATCATCATATCGGTAAGGCGGTTTGCACTCTTGTAAATACCCGGGGTATCAACGAAAACAAGCTGGTAGTCTTCCCTTGTTAAAACGCCCATAATAGAATGGCGCGTCGTCTGCGGTTTGGGGGAAACTATTGCAACCTTTTCCCCGACGATAACGTTTATAAGGGTGCTTTTGCCCGCGTTGGCTCTGCCTATAACTCCTATAAAACCAGACCTCATACTTAATCCCTCGTAAGCCCAAGTTTTTTAAGAACGCGTTCTTCGCGCTCACGCATCTGAAGCTTGTCCTCTTCCGTCATATGGTCGTAACCCAAAAGGTGAAAAAGCCCGTGCGTTAAAAGGTAAAAAAGTTCCCTTTCGTAGCTGTGTCCGTACTCTTCCGCCTGTTCTTTTGCGCGCTTTACGCAAATTGCAATACTGCCTAAAAAAAGGTTGCCCTCCTCGTCAACGTCGGCGGGGAAGGCTCTTTTTTCAAGTCTTGCGCCCCTTATTCCGTCAAGCGAAGGAAAGCTGAGTACGTCCGTTACCGCGTCTATCTTTCTAATCTCGCGGTTCAAACGCTGTATTTCGTCCTCTTCTAAGAGGACGCACTCAGCGGACAGGGGGCAGTCGCTTTCCACCTCTCCTTCAAAAGCCGAAGAAAGGGCGGAAAAGTCAAAATCTTCACAATAAATGTTAAGCATAATTACTTCCGTGTAAGTACTAATTTGGGATATTTTACCCTTGAATGGTAAACGCCCGCAAGCTGGTTCGTTACAGTCTGGGTTACTATGGTAAGCTCACGCATAGTAATGTTACAGTCTACGAACTGGTCTAAGTTCATACGCTCTTCCACCAAAGAGCTTACAAGGCTTGCAACCTTTTCGGGCGAGCGGTCTGAAAGCGAACGCACCGCCGCCTCGGAAGCGTCGGCTATCATTATGATAGCGGCTATTTTAGAAGTCGGCGTAGGTCCGGGATACGAATAGTTTGCAACGTTCAGCTCGCCGTCGCTCATTTTAAGCGCTTTTGCATAGAAGTACTTAATGGGCAACGTGCCGTGATGCTGTACTGCAATATCCGCAAAGAATTCGGGAAGCCTGTACTTGTTAATGAGCTTCGCACCCTCTCTTGCGTGGGAACGGATAATGTCAACCGAAAGCTCGGGGGTGAGTTCCTTATGCAAATCGTACTCGCTCTGGTTTTCGGCAAACATTTCGGGGTTTTTAAGTTTACCTATGTCGTGATAGTACGCGGCCGCACGGGCAAGCTCGGGGTCTTCGTCAATGGCGCTTGCGCAGGCTTCTGCAAGCTGTGCAACGACTACGCAGTGGTTATAAGTTCCGAGCGCGTGCTGTTTTAACTTCTTCATAAGCTTCGCGTTGTCGGAAGTAAGCTCCCTAAGTCTGAAAGGCGTAAGCTCTGAAAACAGCGTTTCGAAGACGGGCGTCAGGAACAGGAACATAAGAACGGAGAATATGCAGTCCAACATACTGAAAAGCACTAATTCAACTATCTTGAACAGGTTATCGTTGACAATCGAGGTCAACGGCATAACTACGTTAATTATTATCGTGGGAATAAACAACACAAGGGCAATTATAACGCAACCTATACGCGTCTTTATTCCTTTTAAAAGGAATATTCCCAAAACGCCGCCACAGAACATAGTCAAAAGTCCCGTAAAGCTGTCTAACGCCTGGAAGTTATCGAGTGCGCCCGTGGTAATGTTCAAGAACCAGTTGAATATAAACATCTGGAAGCCGTATATAACGGTGAGGAAGATAGCCTCCCTCCTCTTAAAGAACATTGCAATTGCCAGCGGGAAGTACAAAAGAGGACGCGCCGTAGGCGAAACGTATTTGCCGATTACGTTAGTTACAAGCACAGTGATGTAAAGTATCATATAAATTTCAACAATTTTTGAATACTTTGCAAGAACGGCTTTGTTTTCCGTGAAGAAGTAGATAAAGATTATAATCGACAAAATGACGGAAGAAACCGCCACGGTTATAACCGAATTAGTATTTGCTTCAATGAAACTAAGTATATGCCAATCCGTGTTTATTAACATCGTAATAAACATAACCAAGAAAAGCATAATCTGGCAAATTATAAAAGTCAGAATGCTTAAAGCTATCTGTTTATTGCTCAGCTTCGTGTTGCTCAATTTTCTTCCTCCTGTTGTCGTCCGCGTCGTACGCCTTGACTATCTTCATAACCAAGGGATTTCTTACAACGTCTTTATCGGAAAGGTAAACTATCGAAATTCCTTCAACCCCGTCGAGAACGCGCACCGCGTGTTCAAGTCCGCTCCTCTTCCCGTCGGGTAAATCTATCTGCGTAACGTCGCCCGTTACGACCATTTTACTGTTGTCACCAAGGCGGGTTAAAAACATCTTCATCTGTTCGCGCGTGGTGTTCTGCGCCTCGTCGAGAATGATAAAGGCGTTAGAAAGCGTTCTTCCGCGCATATAAGCAAGGGGCGCAACCTCGATAGTTCCGCGCTCCATAAGCTTTAAATAGGTTTCTGAGCCAAGCATCTCTTCGAGCGCGTCGTACAACGGGCGCAAATAAGGGTCAACCTTAGTCTGTAAATCTCCGGGAAGAAAGCCCAGCTTTTCGCCCGCTTCCACCGCGGGGCGGGTTAAAATAATCTTTTCAACCTGCTTTTGCTTGTAGGCTTGTACCGCAAGGCACACGGCAAGGTAAGTTTTGCCAGTACCAGCAGGGCCTATGCCGAACGTTACCGCATCCTTAGTTATGCAGTCAACGTATACTTTTTGACCGACGGTCTTGCACTTTATGGGCTTACCGCGGTAGGTTATGGCAACCGTGCCGGAAGAGAGCTTGGTAATGTCCTTGGCCTTGCCTTCCCTTGCAAGCTCCATACAATAGGTAACCCTGCCCCTGTCAACGCTCTCTCCCTTTTTTGCAAGTTCGAGAAGGCTTTCAACGACGGATGTTGCCGAGTTTACTCTGTCCTCCGCTCCGCTTATTAAAACTTTTACACCGTCAACGCGGATAATGACGCCCATTCCCTGCATAATGAGGTTTACGTTCTCGTCAAACGTACCTAAGAACCTTTGCAAAACGTCTGCGTTGTCCGCACTGATTTTTCTAACCGATTTATCCATAAATTATTTCAAAATATTCTATGGCGCGACACAAAATCACATTTTTGGGTCAGCGCACTCAATTTGCGCACACTTGCGCCTCAGCGGGGTGAATGCCCGCAATTATACTTTTGTTTGCCCTTAGAGATTGCGGGCAGAGGGCGAGTAGCCCTCAAATCACGAAATTTTTTGTTCGCAG
>JAAUYS010000191.1 GCA_014804995.1 Clostridia bacterium | reverse complement strand
GCCAAGATTCGCCGGGAAATACGCTTTACCGTCAGAACCATCAGTGAGGATGTTACCCTCATCAGCGGACACAAGCCCCTTCAAAAAGAGCTTGCCATCAGACCCGATACTCAAGAGATTGCCTGCATCCGAACTCACGATAGCCGCAGCGTCAACCTTGAGCTTCCCAGCCGGTGTCGTAACAATCCCCCCGCCCGGCTCAACAGAACCCGCCCCGAGCACAGCATCGGGGTCGAGGCTTATCTCATTGCCAGTTATCTTGATACCAGTCCCGGCAGTGTACAGGTCAACCACCAGCGAGGCGTCCACATAATAGGTCGCCTCCTGCCACTTGCGGTCGAGATAACTGATAGCGAGGTACTTGCCCTTCGGTTGCCCCTCGGGGTTCTCCACGAACCGGATGCCCGTCGGAGTCGTCCCCGGAAGGACAGCAATAGTCACATCTTTCGACAAGTCAGCCTCGGAACCCCCGTTGATTTTCACATTGGGAGTCCCGGCCTTTATCTTCCGGTATTCTGGGACTTGCGGATGCCCACCATAAGTCACGCCGTCCATGACAACCACGACGTGCCTCTCGGTATCGACAGTTATGAGGCCGTCGATACCGCGAAGCCGCGTGAGTTTATCAGGGTCAGTCGTGACCTGTTTCTGCGGAATAGGAGTGTTGAACCCCATATCCAGCTCCTAGATGTTCCCAAGGTCGCCGGGGAAATACGCCTTGCCGTCGCTGCCTTCAGTGAGGATGTTGCCCTCATCGGAGGACACGCCCACCGCGAGCTTCGTCTGGTCGATGCCGAGCTTACCAGCGGGAGTCACAATCAACGCGCTCGTGGGGTCGATGAGCGCCGCCAAGTCAATGCGGAGCTTCCCATCGGGGCCAATGATAAGGCCCTCGCCCAGATTCGCTTCACTGAACCCAGCGCCCACATAGAGCTTGCCGGAAGCATCAGCCACGAGCGCGTTCCGTTCAGCCGTGCTCACGAGGTCGGGAACCTGTACCATCACACCATCAGGTGTAGCGTTGATGCCGCCGCCGATAACGGGCTTCACCGACACCACGTTGTCCTGCACGATGATACCATCACCGGCGGTGTAGGTGTCAACGAGCCCGCTCGCGTTGATGTAGTAGTCCACAGGGTTTCCGTCGTCGAGCCGGAACCGCAGGTGGATATATGTCCCGCGCGGGCGAGTCGGAGCCTCGTACCCTTCGGGGTCCGGGGGCTGATAGTCGTACAGCACCTCGCCGACCAGCAGGATGCCGGGGATGCCGGGGAGCCGCGTCGTGGCGAGAACAGCACCGTCCTTCCCGAGAATGGAAAGCGTGTTCTTATCCTGACTCACTTCGAGAGAAATGTTGGACACAATCTTGTTGTCCACGGCGGAGAGCATCTTCTCATTGTCGCCAACGAGATTCTCCGCCTTCACGATGAGCTTGCCATCGACATTCTCAACAAGGGCATTCCCTTCCTGTGGGGACACCATATCAACGGGCGCAACGGCGAGGCCATCCTCTTTGACCGTCAGGGCATTACCCGCCACAGCGGAAACCGGAAGATAGTCCGGGGAAATTTTGCTGCCATCAATCGCGGGAGCATGGTGCTTCCCGTCATCCGCCAGCACAACAGGTTTCGTATACACACTCATGGTTACTCTCCTTTATTGTGGTCCTGCCACATTTTCATGCACTCGTGTCGCTCTTCCTGACTCATCTTCGACCACGCATTGTCATCGGGGTCATCAGACTCGTCCGCACTGATAACATGGATGCCGAGATACTTGTAGCACACCGCATCCACCAGCCGCACGCCGCACAGGGAGACGAACACGACGACACCGACCATCATGTTCTCATCCACGCCGGTATGCAGCAGGGGAATCAGAAGAGCGCACCCGACGGCGAATACCGCGCCGACCGCGCTCGTGAGCACGACATTGATGAACCTGTTGAAAAACGAGGTCCCGGTATAACTCTCCTTGATACCCTTCAGCCCGCGCAGGATGCCAATAGAAAAGGCAAGCCCCAAAAGCGGCAGGAGCTCAAGCAGAATCGTGGCATAAGAAGCAGAGGGTCTGGGCGAATCCATCATTGTATCTCCAACAAAAGCTGCCTCACCTCTCATTTGAATCCCTCCGCCATTGATGCGCTGTAATCACGAATGGCCGAGAGCTGCCCATTACAAAGCTGGAACGCATCCCGGACATCGAGTACATACCGTACATACGCCACCGCTGCGTCCTCAGTGTTTCCCACTCGCAGGAGCTCTAGCACTTCCCCTGACTCCCCCGGTTCCGGGCACGCTTCCATTAATACCGCAGGGGGCTGAATCACCATAACGGCGGGAGAAGTCGGCTTCGAGCAACCGCATAAGTTTATCATAACGCTCATCACCAGAAACGCGACAAGCATCCGCGAGGTCCTCTTCACTTTCCACCCGAGCATTTTTGACCTCCTGCGCCAAGGTTTTCATCGCAGTCAGGACACGGTCAGACTCGTTGATATGCTTCTGCATCACAGACACATTGACTTCAAGCTGCGCTACCTTATCCTGCAACGCCTGATAGCTTCCGCTATAATACCACCAGACAATCATAATGACGGCCAGCATGACACCCAAAACAACCGCCAATCTCCACCCGGTAGGCACACTCGTACTCATGCGAACATCCTCAGAATCTGCTCGTATGTCCCGCGTTGCACAGAACCACCGACACGCTTGTACTTGAGCTGATGCTCTTTCTCACGACCACGTTCAAGCGCTACATGGACCCACCCGTCCGGCACATCCTCAGCAATCAGCTCCGTATATGGCAGATTGTCATGGATGTACACGAAGAGGTCCTTCGTCGTGACCCCCTTGGCGAGAGGCACGATGTCAGCAGCCATGCCGTAAGCGTGGAAGCTCTTGTTGTTGCTCCCAAGCGCACGATTCAACGCGGCGCTGCGATACCCGGAATTGATTTTGATAGGACCAAACTCATTGCGGAGCGGCTGGAGCACATTGTCCGCAAGGTACTCGATGCGAGAGAAAACGCTCTGGTCGCGGGGGGTATTGTCGATGCCCCGGCGGTCAGCCGTATTCGAGCGGATGAACTCAATCCACTTGAAGTTAGGCGCTCCGGGAATCTGGGCGTTCAGGTCCATAGGGTTCTCCGACGCCCGCGCACGACAAAGAGCAGGCTGTCAGCTCACACCGACACCCTGCCCTCCACCCCTATAAAATGCAGGGGGGTGCTTGTCAAGAGAAAATTATGAGCGCCCAGAAAATAAATGACAAAGCGTACTCGCGGTCAATCTCGCTCATAAACAGCACCCACAATTACACGGGCAATACCGCGTGTCATTATATAATCTCCATAGGGCTCAGAGTGTAGACTAGGGAGAAATATCCACGGCTCCCCAGAACGTAAAGACTCTAACGCCGTGACCACGGCAGTAGTAGGCGATTTCATTTGGATAGAACTACCATCAACTAGCCGGATAGTAACATCGCAGGCTTCTGGATTAAACACAACACTCATACATCCATCCCCAACACTACACGGAGCATCCGTTTCAGTTCGCCCTTGGCGAAAAGTTTCGGCTGTTCAAGATACTCGGCGAATTTCTCACGAATCCGCTGACGCTCCCAACGAGAAGCACAATAGAAAATCGCCGCACTAATGAGAACGTCGATGATGAAGCAAAAGAGCTCGTCCATCGGGTCACTCCGTTTGGGTTGGATGTTTGTCGCCTACAGTGGAGACATACCCTGTAAATATCGCCCTGACAAGACCATCGAAGATGAGCCACTCACGAGCGGTGAGATATTTTCTCTGCATCCACTCGGCAGCTCGATGGTGAAGCCGCAACCACTCATACCTGCGCCCGGCGAAAAACGACACTACTGCGAGCGTAATCGCGCCTATGATAATCCAAAGCACACTCACCTCCAATCCCCCACAAACACCAACGACGGGTCCCTGCGGCTCTGGTAAAGCCTTTGCCCCCGCACCCGCTCCATACCCACAGGGGCGCTATCAGCAGTCAACAGCCCATGAGCAACATCCTTCGCCACCAGTGACGCACCCTCCCACACAAGGGTCGTTACCAGAATATCCGTGACAGGGTTCCCCGTCGGTATAACAACCGCAGGTTGAGAATACGCGCAGCCCGTACACATGAGCAACGCTGCCAGCATCAGCGCCTTCATATCTCCCTCCCTAGATTTCGTCAATCAACCCGATGTATCCGAGTGCGTCCACGATGGAGTCATGGTGCTCGAAGTTCGAGTGCTGCAACCGCGAGAACTTCAGGAGCGCCATCATCACAGCCACGTCCTTAGAAGACACAATGTACCCGAGATACGCACTCCACAATTCAGCGATATGGTGAAACGAGGCTGCGGCCTTCCCGTAATCCTTCGCCCGTTGGCCGTGGATAAGGTCTTCGGCTTCAGTAAAAACGGACTTCTCTTTCCCGTCTCCGGGGTAGCCTCCGCCACAGAATACCTTCTCAATAGCTTCCATCTCACTCCTCCAAGAAGTCCATCGCATCCCTGAACCCCGGCATGAGGTAGTTCAGAGTTTTATGCACGTTGTGTAACTCAGTAACAACAGCCTTAAGTTCTCCGGCCAGCCACTTCATATCGCTCGCGCGTTTTTCCTCAAGAACTTTCAACTTGGACTCAAGCTCACAAACTCGTTCTTCAACAGTAGGGAATCTGTCATTAAACATCTTTCTCCTCCTCACATTTATGAATGAGCCTGCCATGCACAGGGCACTCCAGATTTATCGCCCAGCCAAAGACTGTCTAGTCACCACCATAGCCCTTGCCATAGTAGTTGTCGAGGACCGGGCAGGTGCACCCCTGACTTGCCGCTTTCGAGCTCCCCGGCGCGGGGTAGATTATCTCCTGCATATTACACCTCCAACAGTGAGTATGTATGTTCCCTGACCCAGCGCTCCTGTTCCAGTCGCAATTCCACTGCGGCAGGGGAGTTGTCGAAATCTTGCGAGACATGCAGGGGATGCTCACGCAAATAAAAATGCCCAAACTCCCCGCGCAGTAGATTGTCTACTTCCCACTGTGCCAGAACTCTCATCATGGTTACTTCTCCTTCCCCGATGCCCACGCCCACTTGGGGCCAGTCTTGACCGGCACTGGGGCTTCTTCCTCTGGGTGCTCTATAGCCTTCCGCGCCGCTTCTCTCCACTTGCCGGGACCGAAAAGGCAGCGAGCCTTGGACTTGCCGTCAATGACCCATGTCGTTTGGAGCTGGCTGGCAAGCCAATCAGCTTCTGCGTTTAACCGGATACACTGGTCTATCAGGTGGTCATTGAAAGAGCGCTGTGATTTTTTCTTACAAAGCTCATGCAGTTCATTCAACTGCTCCTGCGCTTCCTCATTGGCAGTCTTGTACCCATCAACGAGTGTTCCCAAATGCTCAATCTCATCGAGCAGTTTGAGCATAGTCTGGGGGTTGGCGGCAGCGATGAAGGCGGAGTTGGTTT
>JAAUYS010000190.1 GCA_014804995.1 Clostridia bacterium | reverse complement strand
TCAAGAACGGATGCAGATAAACGTTCGTAATCTTGAGCAACTGATGATTGAGGCTTATAACTGTACAAGCTCTGAAAATATGACGGTGCGTCTGCAGCTGCAACGGCGAGCCTTATTGCCGGCGAGAAAACTCTTGTTCCCTGCTCTTTAGCAAACTTCTTTATAGCCGATATAGCTTCCTCTGTTGAATTAGTTTGTCGGGCCATCGTTACGATGAAACCGAGAACGTCTAATTTAGGCTGTAATTCTTTCAGCTCCCGAATGTTCTCAAATAGTTGCATAATTCCTTTAAATGAATTAAATTCGGGTTTAAAAGGAATTAAAACGTGGTCGCTGGCAAAAAGTACGTTGATTGTAAGTTGTGAAAATGACGGGTTGCTGTCTAGAACTACGTAGTCGTAATTTTCCTTTTGTGTTATCTTATCTATTGCTCGGCGCAGATAACGCAAGTTACCAACCCTGGATGCAAGAACAATATTAGCTTTCTCGAGTCCGATATCAGACGTAACAATATCAAGCAAACTCGAATGTTTATGTATCTGAACCTCAGGCATTCCCTTATCTAAAGCAAGGAAGTTAAGAGCTTGAGGATTGTCCGTATCGTCGGCAAGTCCAAACGAAGCCGTTAAACTCCCTTGAGGGTCGAAATCAACAAGCAAAGTTTTTTTGCCGTGCCTGGCAAAATAATCAGCGAGCGCTATGGCCGTGGTAGTTTTTGCAACACCGCCTTTCTGATTGACAAGTGATATTACTTTCATTTAGTAACCTCCACACCCAACAATCAATGCACTACTTAGTAGTTCACGGTCCTGGAACGCAAAGCATTTTCCTTTGTGTTTAGAAGAATAATTTTTCATTTTAGTTCACCCACAACTCCATCCACCCAAAGCCCGAACAGCCTTCCGGCTGCACGGGTTGCCGTGGGTGAACGGCTCTGCCGAAAGTCCGACCCGACCGGACCGCATTCCTATGGTTTCGGCGTATTTCCCGTACAAAAATGTGTACACAAAGTGTGTATACAAATTGTACGGACATTTTAATTAACTTGCCTTTAGACTTAATGTCTGAACTTCCAAGGGACCTATCGTTTTGCCCTCGAAAGCATCGAATAAGCGTTTGCTGTATTTTAGTACTTCGGTGCTAAAATACTGAGCGTGATGAAATATGTAACAATAATTCCCGTATTCAAATCTCAGCCACTCGCTGTACTTATACGCCGAATATTCACATAACTTCAATTTCACGCCGTTTAACTCTGGCATAAATTCTTTTATCTTTTGTAGAAATAGTTTTTTTCTAAAAAATTGCATAACTACCTCTAATATTTTTATTTTGTGCTTTCCTTCTTAACGAACGGCGCCTCCCCTGGATGCGCTCGCTCCGCTCTGTTTACCTTTGCCGGCAGAGCGTGCCGACTGTGTAAACACAACACCGCCTTTCATAACGCTGTTTATCATGTCGGTAAGGTATTCTTGACCTTTTGAAGCGTCGTATATTTTAGACGTTTTAAATATTCGCTGAATTTGCTCAGCATCTGAGCCGGTAAAAAAGTTTAAAATTGCTATAAGATTTCTATCTGATTTTTCGCTTTTGCCTGAAGCGCCTGAATACAAGTTTTTAAATTCAGGCCCCCGGATAGAACTACGTATTGTCGTTATTAAAGCTTTGTCCTTGCTAGATAACCCACTTTTGTCCGACTGTTTAGGTTTTGCCGGTTGCTTGACGGGCTTGTCTTTAGATGTATCTTTCTCTACAGCCTTTTCCTTTTTCTCAAGCTTTTGAGACTGCGCAGAACGTATTAATCGCATACTGTTTGTCTTGCGTTCACCGTTTAAACGATAACGGAAAACACAAGAATAAACATTCCCTTCTTTGTCGGTGTATGTTCCTTTAGTGATTTTTCCTTGTTTGAACTCACCTTCGAAGGAACTACCATCCGACCATGTATATTTTCCCTTGCCATCGTACTTATTATTTTTGAAATCGCCTTCGTAGAAATCTCCACTCGGCTCTGTATACTTGCCTTTGCCGGACAATTTCCCTCGTTCGAAGTTGCCTTCATATACTCCACCTTGCTGCCAAGTATATTTTCCGTAGCCTTTGTATTTTCCTAAAGACAATGTCCCTTCAAAAATATCACCGGCATAGTAACTTATTTTTACCCGGCTCTTATCACGCTTTCCGTTCGGCTTTATGGAATACTCGTAAATACCGTCTGACTTCTGCTTCTCAAATTTGTTGCCTTTCTCCGGCGAAAGTAACTCTCCCGGTTCGCCAAGTGTTCCGGGTTCTAAAATGTAATTAGGCATTTATTTCCTCCTTTTTGTGTTTTCTTAATGTGTACACAAAGTGTGTGTACAAAGTGTGTGTACAAAAAAGGGCAATGTAGCCAATATGACAACATTACCCTTAGGGAATACATTAAAATATATTGACTTACACACACACTTTTTTCTGCACACACCTCTAAAAAATAAAAGTGTGTGTTGAACAAGCCAACACACACTCATCTTCTGAGTTTCATTGGTGAAAGCCGTATTGGCTTGTTCACCAAAATTTTACACCAACCAAAAAATGATAGAAATTTTACAAAATAATTTTTATTTCGTCATTTTTGATAGTTTTGTTAAAAAAATGTCATTTTATGTTTAAATATTCACATTTATGAATAAATATTATTTCTATGTAAAATTGCTTGATTTATTTTTATTCAAGGAGTATAGTTGAAACTATTAAAATAAAAATAAATTTTTTGAGGTACATAATATGAAAAAATTTTTGGCATTTGTTGTATCGGCGCTTATTGCCGGTGTATGTGCGGTTACTATGGCCGCTTGCTCTTCTACGCAAAAGGTAAAGATTATTGAAATACCTTTATCCAGCGAACAGTACGGCGTTGCAATCGCTAAGGAAAACACTGAACTTAAAGCAGAAGTAAACGAAGTTATCGAACTTCTTGCAGGCGAAGGCATTGAATACAACGGCAAAACCGTTACCTTCAACAGCCTTTACAACGAGAATAAAGAGGCTTCCGACAAAAATGAAGGCATCAGCATCGGCGACGTAAAGACCGCCAGCACCAACCGCGCGAACGAGCTTGTAGTTGCAACCGAACTTGGCTTTGCTCCCTTTGAATACACCGTTGGCAATCAGATTTGCGGTGTTGATATGCACATCGCAAAAATAATTGCCGATAAACTCGGCAAAGAGCTTGTAATTGTTCATATGGATTTCAAAGTCGTAGTTTCCTCTGTTGCAGAAGGCTTAGCAGATATTGCACTTGCAGGACTTACGATTAGCCCCGACAGGCTTGAAACCGTTGACTTCTCTACCCCCTACTACGACACAACACAATACATTGCAGTATCCGCTGACAACACCGCTTTTGACGAGTGTAAGACCGCAGAGGACGTTGAAGCAGTTCTTGCAGAACTTGAGAACGCAACTGCAGGCGCGGCAGAGGCACAGACCGGTTACTTCTACCTTACCGGTAGCGAAGATTTAGGATTTGACGGTTTCCCCAACCTTGAAGTTAAAACTTACTCCACTATCGCTCTTGCAGTACAGGACCTTGTAAACGGTAAACTTCAGGTTGTAAGCGGAGATAAGGACACCCTTACCGCGGCAGTTAACTCTATCAACAAAGTATAAAATGAACAAACTTGAACTGTTTTTTAAACATTTTATAGATTACGACGGGTATAAGAAAGTACTCGAAGGACTGCAAAACACCTTAATTATCGCCTTTGTTGGTCTTATAATAGGTATTGTTATCGGTTCTTTGGTAGCAACGGTTAAAATTGCGGGTAGCCGTAGCAGAGTTGCAAAAGTATTTTCTTATATCGGCGACGTTTACACGACTGTATTCAGAGGTACTCCCATCGTAGTACAGCTGATGATATTCCACTTCGTAATTTTTAAAAGCGTAAACATTCCCAGCCCTTGGGAGGCAACCCTTGTCTTTGGACTGAACAGCGGTGCTTACGTATCTGAAATTATGCGCGGTGGCATACAGTCAGTAGACCCGGGACAGCTTGAAGCGGGCAGAACGTTGGGACTTTCCTTCGTTACAACTATGATTAGAATAGTTATCCCGCAAGCAATTAAAAACGTTATCCCTACACTCGGCAACGAACTTATAGCCCTTGTTAAGGATACGTCTATAGCAAGCTACGCGGCAACGCTTGATTTGAACGGGGCATTTACTGCAATTGCGAGTGCTACATACGAATATATGGTACCCTACTTAATACTTGCGCTCATCTACCTTGTGATAGTTATTATACTTACCGTAATTATAAAACTTATCGAAAGGAGGTTGAGAAAGAGTGAAAAGCACTGATACAGCCTTAAAAGAAGAAAAGAAAGTAAAAGAGTACAAGCCCCGCTATTTAAACAAGCGTACCGTACCCGAAGAGCCTTTTGACACCGAGGCTTTACTTGAAGTTCAGCACCTTTCGAAAACCTACGGCAGTTTAAAGGTTTTAGACAATATAAGCGAAAAGATTTACAAGGGCGAAAAGATTGCCGTTATAGGTCCTTCCGGTAGCGGTAAAAGTACATTTTTACGCTGCTTGAACGCGCTTGAAGACCCCACGGACGGATACGTATTCTTTGACGGACATAACCTTTGCGATTTAAAGGTTGACATAAACGTTCAAAGGCAGTCTATGGGAATGGTATTCCAAAACTTCAACCTGTTCAACAATATGACGGTTCTAAAGAACATCACCTTTGCCCCCGTTCACGTCAAGAAGAAACAGCTTTCAGCCTTGAAGTGGTTGAACTTTAAAACAAAGTTTTTAAACCTTTTTAAAAAGAAAGACTGCAAAGCCCCTTTAATGCCGATAGAAACCAGCGTTAAAAAGATTAAGGCGGAAGCAGAAGAGAACGCAATACGCCTTTTAAAGCGCATCGGGCTTGAAGAAAAGGCAGGCGTTTACCCCTCCACCCTTTCCGGCGGACAGAGACAGCGTATCGCAATAGTGCGCGCGCTTGCAATGAACCCCAAGGTTATGCTATTTGACGAGCCTACCTCCGCCTTAGACCCCGAAATGGTCGGCGAGGTTTTAAGCCTTATTAAAGAGCTTGCGGACGAAGGTATGACAATGGTTATAGTAACGCACGAAATGGGCTTCGCGCGGGAGATAGCAACGAGAGTTCTGTTTATGGACGGCGGTAACGTCGTAGAACAGGGTCCTCCCGAAAAGATATTCACCTCGCCCGAAAACGACAGACTTAAAGACTTCTTATCAAAAGTATTATAAAATAAAATCGGAGGCAAGCTTGCCTCCGATTTTTTATTTGTTGTTAATTTTTGGCGTTTCTTCTTCAAATAGTTTTTTAAAGACTTTACCGCCGAAAGCTTTATCAATTAAATATATAATTATAAATACCGCACTGCCCATTACGGTAACCAACATATCGTCTATGGTGTCGGTTATGGGATTTATAACCCTTTCACCGCCAGCGCTTATAATTTCGTTTACGGCGCCCCAGACAAGTTGAGGGTCCTCCCCCGTCAGCATTCCGCCGTAGAACTCAATAAACTCCCACACCGCGCCCACACCCAGCGTTGCAAGAATTACTACAACTATAAGCCCCACGGGGTGAAGCTTATCCCCGTGCCAACGCAGTAAAAGCGCGTAGACCATTCCCGCGCCGACAAGCCCGAAGTTGGTATGCAGGACCTTATCGTAATGAGGAATATAGGAATACATATCCGAAGCCTTGCCGAGATATATCCCGAAGAACACCAAAAGCCCTACTATTATTGAAAGAGCCGGCGCGAAGGGCTTTTTTACGATTGCACCCCATACCGGAAAGACGAACAAGCCTATTATTCCTAAAACTATCTGCAAATAGACGGTGGCTTGCGCCCCGGAAAACACGAAGGTATAAATTACAGTGAAGATAAGCCCCAGTCCGGCGAATACCACCGACGGCAACCATTGCCTTGCAAACGAGCCTTTAAACATAAACCGTCCTCTTACATAAGCGGGGCGAAAAGTCTCATTACCCCGGCCGTCATTCTTTTAAATATATTTTTGCGCACTTTAACGCTTTCTATTAAGTTGCAGGCTTTAAAGGTCTTTTCAAAGTCTGCTTCAACCTCTTCCCGCACATTTAAATCGTCGGTGTAAACGCCGTTCTCGAACTGGTTGTAGTAGCTTCTTAAATCGATATTGACAGAGCCGAGTGCAACGCAGTTTTCGGAAAGCATAACCTTACTATGCACGAAGGCGTGCCTCATTATATACACCTTAACACCGCTGAGTGCAAGCCTTTCCGCGTAGTCCTTAGTAACGGCGTAAACGTAAGCTTTATCGGGTACCCCGGGCAAAATCAGGCGCACGTCCACACCCGCCATTGCCTTGGTGCAAATCATATTGAACGTCTGCTCGTCGGGTACGAAGTACGGCGTCATAATATACAGCTTTTTAAGCGAGGAAGAAATTACGTTCTCATAAACGCTTTTGCCGATAGGCACGGCGTAGTCCTTCCCGTCCGCGTAAGGCACTACTGCGGAAGAGCTTTCCGTCTTCTCATACCGGTTAAAAAATTGCGAGTAGTCCTCTTCCTTTCTTGTCAACAGCTCCCACTGCCTTAAAAACGTGAGGGTAAGCCCGTCTACCGCTTCGCCCTCTATTTTTAAACCCGTGTCCTTCCAGTAGCCGTACATACGCTTGGCGTTTATATACTCGTCTGCAAGGTTGCAACCGCCCGTAAATGCGCAAACGCCGTCCACTGAAATGATTTTTCTGTGGTCGCGGATATTTAAGGCAAACGAGAAGTGCGGTAATATGGGGTTGAAAGTGCGCAGTTTTACCCCGCCCTTTCTCAGCTTTCTTTTAGTCTTAAAAGAAATAGTGCCGTGGCTACCCATACCGTCGCAGATTATGCGGACGTCTACGCCCTCCTGAACTTTCCTTAAAAGTATATCCGTAATAGCGTTTAACAGCTTGCCGTCGGATATTATAAAGTATTCAATAAAAATGAATTTCTTTGCGCCCTCCAAAGCAGTTAATACTTCGTCAAAAAGTCTTGCCCCAGACGGATAGTATTTAAGCCTTGAATTAAAATACGTTTTGAACTTGCCGGAGCTAAACAAGAACTCCGCGTCCCTCTTTACCGCAAGGGGCAAGCTTTCAGGCAACACCCCGTCCCCGTTATATTGCGCGGTGCGGGCAAAAATTTTCTTGTATCTCTTTTTGTTTTTTGCGAAGAAAATGTCTTCGCTCGACAATACGTAGGCGATATATCCGAACGATGAGAATATTAAAAGAAACATCACCCATACCGCCTTAGTCTGCCCCGCCTTATGCGTGGAGAGAACGTGCAGGCAGCATATAAGACTTAACACTATTGCTACGATTGCATACCAGCTGATAGCGTTTAAAATTCCGAGGTATATGAGTATTACAAACACTAACTGCGCTATTATTATCAGCCCTACGAGAAGGGTCTTCAAAAAGCCGAAGCCTCTGCCCTCCGTCCTTATTTTTACTGCGTGCGCGTCAACCGAGCGGGCGCGCGTTTCGTGCGCTTGCGCGCGGATATTCTTATCAGACATTTGCGCCACCTCTCAATCTTTCGCCCTCTGAAATGACGGCGGATATAGTTCTTTCAAGCTCTGCTCTTTTAATTTTTGACCTTTCCCTTTCCTTTAAAAACAGCTTGCGCATAGTAAACCCGTACACGACAAGGCTTACCCCGCCAATGCACGCAATAGAGATACCGCCCGCAAGCCATATTCCGCCTACGAGTACGGCAAGGCACACGCCAAACGCTACCAACGCGGAAAAGATTAAACCGAACGTTATTCCGAGCGATAACGTCAACGGATAGGGGCTGGCATTAAGCTTTGCAAGCCCGTTTAAACCGTTATCAAGGTAGACCTGCAAAAGCTGTAAATCGTCCTTGTTTTCAATGCCGTGAGGGCGGTGAAAGGTCAAATTGATTTCGTTAAAGAAGCGTTTGCTTTCAGCCTCCTCTGCCTTTTTCCAGCCGAGCGACGAATAGTATGCGGTTATTTCTTCAGCCCTGTCGCTTTTGACGGTAACGGTTAATTCGTCAAAGTCTTTAAAAGCCATTTTGTCCTCCGTGCGTAAACTGCGTTTATTATATCACGCAATTATGAAAATTCTGTTAAATATCAAAACTTTTTATTCTTAAAAAAATCCCTGCGGACAACCGCAGGGAAGTGTTTAAACGTATTCGTACTTCTTTCTGTAACACACAACGAAAATTACCGTTATTATAATAGAGGCAATGTCCGCAAAGACGCCCGCAGACCACACGCCGTTTATGCCCATAACCATAGGCAGAAGCATTACGAACGTAACCTGGAAAACTATAGAACGCAGGAACGATATAAGCGCGGAAATAAGCCCGTTGTTTAAAGAAGTGAACAGTGAAGAGCCGTACATATTAAACCCGCACATCAGGAATATAACCGAGTATATTCTGAAACCGTCTACGGCTATTTGTGTTACTTCGGCACTCTGTTGGAACATAGACATTAAAGGGTGCGCAAGGGCTTCGGAAACACCCGTCATAAGTACGCTTGTAATCGCAATTATAATGAGGCTTTTTTTGAAGAGGTTCTTCATTTCCACCTTGTTCTGCGCGCCGTAATGGTAACCCATTAAGGGTGCGCTTCCCACGGAGTAGCCCATAAATATTGCAAAGAATATCATTGCCACGTAGCCTATAAACGTGTACGCAGTAACTCCCGCTTCGCCTACTATCGCCCTTATCTGGCTGTTGTAAAGCATTATTACGACTGCCGAAGAAATGTTTGAAAAGAATTCCGAAGAGCCGTTCGTGCAGGACTTTAAGAAGGCTTTACCGTAGAACTTAGTCTTGGTAATGCGAAGAAGTGAGCTGTTTTTAAGCGAGAAATAAATTATGGGGAAAACTCCGCCGAATACCTGGCTTGCAGCCGTTGCAAGCGCCGCGCCTAAAAGACCAAGCCCGCACCCTGCAACCAGAATTGCATCAAGCACCATATTCAAAACGCCCGCAGAAGCCGTTGCTATAAGACCCAAACGAGGCTTTTCCGCCGTAACGAAAAAGCTTTGGAAAATGTTCTGCAAAATAAAGAACGGTTGCGCGGCGAGCAAAACTCTTCCGTACAGTACGCAGTTTTCGTATATCTCGCCCTCAGAACTCTTACAAAAGAGCGGTGCGACCTTATCGATTACAAACTGCCCTACAACGGCAATGACGATACCTATTCCAAGCGTTATAAAGACGAGCATAGAGAAGTATTTGTTTGCCCTCTCTTTATCCCCCTCTCCCAAGGTTTTTGAAACGAGCGCGCTTCCGCCCGCACCTATCATAAAGCCGATAGAACCCAAAACCATAAACAGCGGGAATATATACTGTATGGCGTTTACTGCCGATTGACCTGCAAAAATGGACACGAAAATACCGTCCACTACGCTGTAAATCGAAGTGAACACCATCATCACCACTGACGGTAAAACGAACAGTAGCAGTTTTTTATAAGTGAAATGGTCTGACAGCTGTATTTTCATTTTTAACCCTATTATATAAATAGTAATGGGTATTATAACGGCTGGGCAAGCGTATTGTCAAACAAAATTACTTGCTTTGGCGCAAATTGCTTGCACCACGCGCCGTTAAATTATATAATTGAATAAATATGGATACTTCAAGAAAAATCGTCGTAGAAAATAAAACTTACGACGAAGAGCGCGCTCTCTACAACTTAAAGGGCGCAATTGTTAAAAACTGCACCTTCTCAGGCCCTGCCGACGGAGAATCCGTTTTAAAGGAATGCAGAAATATTTCCGTTGAGGGCTGTTCCTTCTCACTCCGCTACCCCCTTTGGCACGCCGAAAATTTTACAGTAAAAACCTGTAAAATGGACGAGCTTACCCGCGCGGGGTTGTGGTACTGCAAGGACGGGATAATTTCCGGAAGTACTCTCGGCGGAATTAAAGCCGTGCGCGAGTGCGACAGAATTGTAATAGACAACTGCAATATTGTTTCCCCCGAATTCGGTTGGCGTTGCCGTACGCTTTCTATTACTGACAGCGAGGTTACAAGCGAGTACTTTATGTTTGAAAGCACAAACTTAACCTTTAAAAACGTTAAGTTTACGGGGAAGTACTCCTTTCAATACGTAAAGAACGCAGTTATTGAAAACTGCAACTTTACGACTAAGGACGCCTTTTGGCACTCTGAAAATATTACAGTTAAGAACTCCACCCTACGCGGTGAATATTTGGGCTGGTACTCCAAGGGGCTTACCCTTATAAACTGCCACATTACGGGTACGCAACCCCTCTGCTACTGCAAAAAGTTAAAGCTTATAAACTGCACTACAGACGGTTGTGATTTATCGTTCGAATACTCCGACGTGGACGCAACCGTTACGGGGAATATACTTTCCGTAAAGAACCCTAAGCGCGGTAAGATTATTGCCGACAGCGTCGGCGAAGTAATTAACAGCGACTACAACCAGGTATGCAAGGGTAAAGTTATTATAAGATAAATTAAAAGCCTTTCGTAAGAAGGGCTTTTTTTTAATGCAAATTTATTCATAAAACAGTTATTGTGGATAAAATTTTTCAAGTTCGCTCAAAAATATGTCGAAAAATGGATAAGTTTGGCGTATTTTTACCTCATTGTTGATAATTTGTGGATAAGTATTTTGCATATATTCATTTTAAAACTTTTTACTAACAATTTTGTGGACAACTTTTGGTGGATAAACAGGGCAAATTTGTTGAAAAACACCCCGTTTTAGGTAGTTATCCACAATTATCTCCCTCTTATAATATTAAACGGCAAGCCGAAACTTGCCGTTTTTTTCAAAATATTTTAAAAATTATTGCTTATTTACCTTTTTACCGTATATTGCTGAAAGGTCGTTTGCATATTTCTGCATTCTGTCGCAGGACTTTAAGGGAACGCTTTCTTCGTACTCTTCAAGCCTTTTAAGCTGGTCTTTTGAAAGCTTTGCGGGTACGTCAATCTCTACCGTAACGTACAAATTGCCCGTACCGTGTACGGTTTTTACGCCCTTACCGCGCATACAGAAGCGCGTTCCGCTTGCAGTACATTCGGGGATAGTAAGCTCTAACGTGTCGTCTATTCCGGGGACCTGTATTTTACCGCCGAGAACCGCCGTCTTGTAAGATACGGGTACGGTAACGTACAAATCTCTGTCTTCCCTTTTGAGCATTTTATGAGGCTCTATATGGAAATATATATACAAATCTCCGCTTTCACCGCCGTTTCCGCCTGCCTGACCGAACCCGCGCTTTCTAAGCGAGCTATCCTTATCAACGCCCGCGGGGATATTTACAGTAAAGCGCGTTTCTTTGCGTTGATAGCCCTTGCCCTTACAGTCCGGACATCTGTCAAGAATTTTCTTGCCCGTACCGCCACAGTCTGGACAAGCGCCCACCTGTATCGTTCTGCCGAAGATTGTATCCTGCTGGAATTTAACGCGTCCGCTACCACCGCAACGCGAACATTTTTGGAAAGCCGTTCCGCCCTTTGCTCCCGTGCCGTTGCAGGAGCCACACGGCTCGTTGCGCATATAGCTTATGGTCTTGGAACAGCCCTTTATTGCGTCAAGGAAAGAAAGGCTTACAGTCTGCTCGATGTCCGCACCGCGGGGAGTGGCGCGCTCCGCAGAAGAACCGAAGCCACCGCCCGTGAACATATTGAATATGTCCTCAAAGCCACCCATTCCTCCGCCGAAACCGCTGAATCCTCCGCCGAAGGGGTTACCGCCCCCTCCGCCCATTCCGGGGTGTTCGAGTTCGAAGTCGTACTGCTTGCGCTTATTCTCGTCGGATAAAACTTCGTTAGCTTCGTTTATCTCTTTAAACTTTTCGGCACAAGCCGCGTCGCCGGGATGAAAGTCGGGGTGATACTGCTTGGCAAGCTTTCTGTAAGCCGACTTTATTTCGTCCGCCGACGCCGTTTTGGAAACGCCGAGAACGTCATAGTAATTTTTCTTTTCTGCCATAGTAAAACCTTTAATGCGGTTTTTTATTTTTAAATAATTAACTGCGACGGTAAAAATCACACTTTTTGCCGTCGCACTCAATTTGCGTATGCCTACGCCTCAGCGCGGGTGAAGTGCCACAATTATATAAACGTATGCCCTTAAAGATTGTGGCACGAGGGGCGAGAAGCCCCTAAAAATCACGAAATTTGTTGCGCGCAAAATAGCGCAACAAATTTGTGAACTCACTTTTTTATTTGTGTTGGGTAAATTCGGTGTCGCCGTCGCCGGGGTTTCCGCCGTTGGGGTTACCCGCGCCCTGCGCCTGCTGATAAATCTTAGCAACTACGGGTTGCACGTCGTTTGCAAGAGTGTCTATAGCCGACTTAATGCGGTCGTTGTCTCCGCTTTCAAGTTCGGTCTTAGCCTTTGCGACTGCGTCTTCAACGGTCTTTTTATCCTCTTCGGAAAGCTTATCGCCCGCTTCCTTTACAGTCTTTTCAAGGTTGTCAATCATACTTTCAAGATTGTTCTTGTTGTCGACCGCTTCCTTGCGCTTCTTGTCTTCTTCCGCGTATTTCTCCGCGTCCTTTACAGCCTTGTCAATGTCTTCGTCGGAAAGGTTGGTAGATGCGGTAATCGTAATGTTAGTACTCTTGCCCGTACCCAAATCTTTTGCGGTAACGTTTACTATACCGTTTGCGTCCACGTCGAACGTAACTTCAATCTGGGGAACTCCGCGGGGTGCGGGGGGAATGTCCGTAAGCATAAATTTGCCAAGGGACTTATTATCGCGGGCGAACTTTCTTTCACCCTGCAAAACGTTGATTTCAACGCCGGGCTGGTTATCTGCCGCGGTTGAGAAGATTTGGCTCTTCTTTACGGGGATGGTCGTGTTCCTCTCGATTAAAGGGGTTGAAACACCTCCAAGGGTTTCAATGCCGAGTGTCAAGGGCATAACGTCCAACAAAAGAACGTCCTTTACCTCGCCCGATAAAACGCCGCCCTGAATAGCCGCGCCTATTGCAACGCACTCGTCGGGGTTGATGCCCTTAAAGGGTTCTTTTCCGGTTACCTGTTTAACCTTATCGAATACGGCGGGAATACGGGTAGAACCGCCGACCATTATAACCTTAGTAATGTCGCTGTAAGAAAGTCCCGCGTCAGCCATAGCCTTTCTCATAGGCTCAACCGTACGCTCTACAAGGTCTGCGGTAAGGCTATCGAACTTCTGCTTTGAAATGTCTATATCAAGGTGCTGGGGTGCGCCGTCAACTACCGTAATGAAAGGCAGGTTGACGTTGGTCGTACTCATACCGGAAAGCTCAATCTTAGCCTTTTCTGCGGCTTCCTTAAGCCTCTGCATAGCCATCTTGTCTTTGGAAAGGTCTACTCCCGTTTCCTTTTTAAAGGTTTCAACAAGGTAGTCTATTACTTTGTTATCGAAGTCGTCTCCGCCGAGATACGTATCGCCGTTGGTTGCAAGAACCTCGAACACGCCGTCGCCTATTTCAAGAATGGAAACATCGAACGTACCGCCACCGAGGTCGTAAATCATAACCTTCTGGCTGCCTTCCTGCTTGTCAAGTCCGTAAGCAAGGGCCGCCGCGGTGGGTTCGTTTATAATTCTTAAAACGTTAAGTCCCGCAATTTTGCCCGCGTCCTTGGTTGCCTGACGCTGGCTGTCGTTGAAGTATGCGGGGCAGGTTATAACCGCGTCGGTAACCTTTCCGCCGAGGTAGCTCTCCGCGTCGGCTTTGAGCTTTGAAAGTATCATAGCCGAGATTTCCTGAGGAGAATAACCCTTTTCAATATTTACCTTATACGCCTCGCCCATATGACGTTTAATTGAAATTACGGTCTTATCGGGGGAAGCAACGGCAAGACGCTTTGCCGCCTGTCCTACTATACGGCTGCCGTCAGCCTTGAAAGATACGACGGAGGGCGTCGTTCTGTTGCCTTCGCTGTTTGCGATAACTACGGGTTCACCGCCTTCCATAACGGCTACGCACGAGTTTGTAGTTCCTAAGTCAATTCCTATTACCTTTCCCATTTTTAAATCTCCTGTTTTTATATAGTAACGGCAACTTGCGTATATCTTATTACCTTGTCGCCGGATTTATAGCCTTTCTTTAAAACCTGTTTTACTGTGTTGGGTTCTTCCCCGTCGGAACAGGGGAAGTTCAAAACCGCTTCCATAGTTCCTTCGTCAAACTTATCGCCCGCTTTTACGGGTAGCTCTTCAACCCCGAGGGAGGCAAGAACGGTGTTAAAGCTTTTAATTACCTTGTCTATCCCCGCTTTTGTCTTTTCGTCGGAAGCTCCGTCCAAGGCGTAACCGAAGTTGTCTGCAACGGGCAGAAGCTTCAATACGGCTTCCGCTAAGCCGTCCGCATAGGCCTTAGATACCGCAGACTGGTTGCGCTTTCTGTAATTGTCGTATTCGGCGGATACCGCGTACCACTTCCTCTTATAGTCCTCTGCAAGAGAGAGAGCCTTTTCGAGTTCGGAAGGGGTTTTTACTTCTTCCTCTTTTTCAACCTTTTCAGGGGTTTCTTCAAGCTCTTCTTCGGGATTATGTTTTAAATCGTCTTTTTTCTTTGCCATTTTTTATCTCTCGGTTTTTATCTACAATATTAATATAAAACTTTATTCCGCCGGTTAAACAAAAAAGTTACATATTTTTTTATTCCCGTTGACAATTTGCCTTACTCGGGTTTAAAATTAAGTTATGCAATCACTTAGAGAGATTTATAAAATCGGGCGGGGGCCTTCCTCTTCCCACACTATGGGTCCCGAAAGGGCAATAAAGATAATAAGGAATTTATACCCCAAAGCAGACTTTTTAAAAGTAACGCTGTACGGTTCTTTGGCGCTTACGGGCGAGGGACACGGCACGCAGACGGTTATTGCCAAGACGGCTAAACCCGTTAAGTGCGAGGTGCTTTTCGATACTGAAACTCCCTGTCCCGTTCACCCCAACACTATGGACGTCTGCGTTTATTGCAAGGAAAACCTTGTAGCAACGAAACGCGTTTACAGCGTTGGCGGAGGTTCGGTTGTATTCGACGGCGAGCCTGCCGACAAGTACGAAAAATACGCCGACGATACCATTTACCCCCTTAACACCTTTACCGAAATTTCGGACTACTGCAAGGCGCACAATTTGCGCTTATGGCAGTACGTTGAAGAGTGCGAAGGAAAAGAAATTTTTACATTCCTCTCCGAAGTATGGCAGAGAATGAAAAAGACCATTGACAAGGGTCTTGCGGTATCCGGCAAATTGCCGGGAATATTGGGAACGAAAAGACGGGCGCAGAAGCTTTTTAACCAACGGCACATTGACGAGTCCGCGCAGACGCGCGAGAGCAGGTTGGTATGTTCTTACGCATTTGCTACGGGCGAACAGAATGCCTCCGGCGGAACAATCGTAACCGCCCCCACTTGCGGAGCGTGCGGTGTAGTTCCTTCCGTTTTGAAGTATATGCAGGACGAACGCGGGTTCTCGGACGAGCAAGTCGTACGCGCGCTTGCAACCGGCGGACTTATAGGCAACCTTATAAAAAAGAACGCGTCCATAAGCGGTGCGGAATGCGGTTGTCAGGCGGAAATAGGTTCTGCCTGTTCAATGGCGTCCGCCGCGCTTGCAGAGCTGTTTGAAATGGGCTTGGGGCAGATTGAATACGCCGCCGAAGTTGCAATGGAACACCACTTGGGACTTACCTGCGACCCCATTGCAGGACTTGTGCAGATACCCTGTATAGAGCGCAACGCCGTTGCCGCTATGCGCGCAATAAACGCGCTGTCGCTTGCGAACTTCCTTGCGGATACAAGAAAGATAAGTTTTGATATTATCGTCAAGACTATGTACAATACGGGGCGCGACCTTTTATCAAGCTATAAAGAAACCTCCTCCGGCGGACTTGCAAAATACTACGAACTCCCCAAAAAGAAACCCGAATAAATTAATACCCCCGACGAAGCCGTCGGGGGTTAAGTTTTATAACAAATGCTTTCTTATTGCCTTTATTGCCTGGTCGGCTATCAGGCGCGAACCGCGGTGGGTCGGGTGAACGCCGTCCAAAGAATACTCGGTATAAGGAAGCCTTTCACAGACGCCGTTAAACATTTCGTCGTAGGCGACGAACTCGTCCGCAATGGGTAACGCAACCTTGTTTACGACTGCAAGCTCTTCGTTGAAGAGCTTTCTCATTCTCAGCTTATCGGGTGCGGGCAGAAGGAAAGGTTCTAAGAATATTACTACTATCCCCGCTTTTTTCAAACGGGTTAAAAGCTCGTGCAAGTCTTTTTCAAACTGAACAAGGTCCAACTTTTTATCCACCTTGAATTGGTGAATTGTGTTGTTTATGCCTATCATTATTACGACGGCGTCGGGCTTTAACGCAATGACGTCCTCGTCCACCCTTGCAAGAAGGTCGGAAACTTCGTTGCCCGAAACTCCCTTGTTTATAAGTTCGATATCCGTATCGGGGTAAATGGGACGAAGCTTATCCGCAAGAATTTTTACGTAACCCTTGCCAAGCGATTTTATGTCGCTTCTGTCCCTCTCGCAATCGGTAATCGAATCACCGAAAAATACTATTCTCATCTTTTCAACTCCTTAAATTTAATAAAGAACTGCCTCGTCGGAAGCGTTTTCCTCAGCTTCCCTTATGGCTTTTTTGCGCTTTAATCTTATTCCTTCGTAAATACCGTACCCCGTAAGATAGGCGGAACTGCATACAATAAAAAGCGTAGTTATTAACACGCTTGAAATGTAATTCCACTCCACGTCGCGTTGTGCCGAACACAGGCCGTTATAAATGACCATAGTTATTTTTTTGCCGTTATACTTTTCGCCTATTGCTTTTGCTTCGTCGGGGGAATATTGGTGAGGCTCTGACGATGTTTCCGCTTTATAAACTTCACTTGTTTCAGGGTCGGTATAACTGCAAATAAAGTGAACGCTGTATCCGCCCATACTACCGCCCGAACTCGAGCCTGAACTGCGGGTATAGTAGCTTTCAATAACACCCTCTACCTCGTAGCCTCTTCTGTAAAGGTTTTCTGCATTTACGACGTTTATTATATTGACAAATCCGGCGATAAACAGCCAGACTGCTATAAGCGTTAAAATATTCAAAAATATTCTTAAAGCCTTAGCGCCGTTCATAGAAATAATTTTACCATAAGCAAAACCTTTTGGCAAGTGCATAAAATAATTTACCGTACAAAAAAGAGCGTTTTCTATAACGCCCTTTTTGTTTTTACTGCACGAATTAAGTTTGTTACCGATACTGCTATCAAAAATACCCATATTACGAAACTCGTTATTGCGCATAGGGTCAGCATACTTCCAGTTATGCCTTTGCTGTCAAAAGTCATTATAAGCGTGTACTGCAACGTCAGTACCGACACAAGCGCGTCTATAAAGTTTACGTTTTTAAGCATTTTAACGCTCAGGTGTTCGGCATTTCTCGTCTTTGCATAACTTACGGAAGAAGTAGCTATTTTAAAAACCGTATACGCGGCAATCGCTATTGCGGGAATTTTGGAATAGTCAACGCTCTTTCTTTGCAAAACCATAAGCGTTATTGGACCTATAAGCGCAAGGTCGATTATAAAAAACATAACGCTTTGTGCAATGTAAACGTTCTTCCGCCTCTCGTCCTTTACGATTTCTTCAAGCTGAGATTTTTTCAACTTAATTTCTTTATAACCTACGAAAGCCCTTACGCCCACAAGCAACAGATAATAGACGGCAATTCCAATGTTCCACACGGTTTTGTAGGCTATACCGAGAAAAACGTTGTACACCGCGAACAAAAACGTTACAAAAAAAGAAACGGTTGAAGTAATGTACGTTCTGAACTCGAAGTCGGTCTTCAATCGTTTAAAAAATGTGCTTTCACCCCGTTTCTTCTTCATAAATTAATCCTTTTAAATTAAATCCGCACTCAACAAATCGTTGCCCTTTGCCAGTATGTTTGCAAGTTTTTCTTCGTTATCGTCAATTAACGGAAGCACTTGCATTGTTTTCTTCTCTTCAATCTTCTTATATATAACGTAGTTTACGCTACAAAGTACTATACCTACAACTCCTAAAATTATTCCGCCGACGAAAGCCGGAACGTCGTTTTCTATCAGCATACACATACTCATCCCACCTCCGAGTAAGAGGACAGCGATACAGCCGAAAATATATGAGAATACGCTTGCCATCAAAGTCTTTGCGGACTTTAATTTGTTGATTGCGGAATATGTCTCCTCTGCCTGCCTTTCTAGTTTTACAAGCTCCTGCTTGTGCTTTATTTTTCTGTCGCGCTTTAAAGAAATAGTTACGCCGTCAACCATCGTCGGGGTAGTACCGGTAACTTCCCAGCCAAATGCTTCACTCATATCCATTACTCGCGTCTGGTCCTTTGCCTTGACCGTTTTTATCTGATACTCATAAGTTATAAAATCTTTTTCTTGCATATAAATCACCTCATTTTTATTCGCTTCAAGCTAAGCCTACTTCGTGCGCACCCGTTGACTTTTGGTTGAAACAAGTGTATCATAATATAACCGAACGCATAATTCAACCGTTTGAAAGGGTGTTGAAACATAAACGAAAAAGTGTTCTTTAAAATGAGACAGAAAGGAGATTTTGTATCGTGGAATACCGTCAGGAAGAGTATACAAAGTTCTATATCGTGCAGGCACTTTTTAAATTAATGTCTGAATACGAATACGAAAAGATTAACGTTACCGACATTGTAAACAAGGCGGGCGTCGGCAGAGCGACCTTTTACAGGAACTTCAAGCGTAAAGAAGATATTATTATTTATTACTTTAAACACCACACAAGCGAGTTTATGTTCAACAACCGCTTTTACCCCAGATGCAGGGAAGATTATATTAAAATAGTAACCAACGCCTTGACTGTTTTTAAACAACAAATAGACGTTTTTAAACTTTTAAGAAAGGCACACTTAGAATACGTTTATCTGGATTATTTGAACGAAAATATGTCGGCTATGTTTGAAAGCGAGTACCCCGACAGCAGTAAATACAAACCCTATTGCTATTCGGGACTTTTGTTCAACGTATCAATGGCTTGGCTTGATAACGACTGCAACGAACCAACTCCTACCATCGCCGAACTCATTGTAAACGCAATTTATTTCGGTAATTAAAAAACACGCAGTAGCTTCTGCGTACTTTAATTATAGGCTTAATTACTTTTTTACTAATTTTAAAAAACCCCGAAATAATGCTTTGACAAACGCATAAAATTATGTTATAGTAACTTAGCTTTTAAATACTTTGAGCGGAAGTACCCAAGTGGCTCAAGGGGCTCCCCTGCTAAGGGAGTAGTACGGGAAACCGTAGCAAGGGTTCAAATCCCTTCTTCCGCGCCAAAAAAACGGGCAAAAATGCCCGTTTTTTGCTATTTTTAAGCCATTTTTAAGGGGTTTTCGGAAGATTGCCCCCAATT
>JAAUYS010000189.1 GCA_014804995.1 Clostridia bacterium | reverse complement strand
CAGGCAGCAACATCACGATTGACCTCAAATCGCAAATCGAAACTGCCGATGGCTTGTCGAACAACAACATCGGCGCAATCAACATCACAGGCGAGAGCGGATACGCCGCGAGCCTCACCTATATCACAGGATATAGCGGCACAGTCTATCAAGAGCGCGCGAGCACAGGTCCCACACCCGAGCAAAGCACAATCCGCACCGTGAAAGACACCCAAGAAATCAACGTGAGCGCACACACAGCGACACTCACGCTCGATGGCGTCAGCGGCACAGACAAGTTCAACATCATCGCGACCCCAGCGACCAAAAACCTCACGATTAAGGGCAGCCTCGGCGGCGCGAGCGAAGAGCAAAAGGCAACAGGCGACTATGACACCGTGCGCATCGACCTAAGCAAAACAAGCGGCGTTGATTCACTCGACATCAGCGGGCTTCAAATCGACAATCCCGATGGCGGGCTCACGATTATCGCAAGTCAAGGCAAAGGCAACATCACCCTTTCTGCCAACAACATCGAAACTCTCGAGTTTAGCGCAGGCGGCGGACGCAGCGCGCAAGCTGATGTCTATACTGTCGACTTTGGGCTCTTGCGCCTCGCACAAAACGAGAGCTTCACTCTCGATGGTGTTACAATCGTCAATACTGGTTCTGCTGTTATCAACGGCTACACGATTGCCGATGCGATTGTGAAGTATGTGAGCGGCGGCTACACAAGCCCTGCGAGCTCCGTCAAGCTCGCCACAAGCGCAACAACAGCGACAGGAACAAACGGGCTTTCTGGCGACAAAGTCGCACTCTATGGCAAGTTTGAGAGCCTCACAGGCGATTGGAGCGGCGCAACCGTTGGAGGCAATGGCGCAAGCGCGGCTTATACCAAAACGCTCACCTTCACCAACGCCAACCAACGCGATGTCAAAGACCTAAACCTCACATGGACAGGCAATAGCTTGAGCGAAAATAGCGGCACACTCAATGCGTCGACATATCAGATTAGCCAAACAGATGGCATTGGTAAGGTTGCCACTGCGGGAGGTACAACATTCTTCTTGACTACCAAAACCGTCGCCACAGGCGAAACAACCGTGTTTGTCTTCAATTCTGGCGAAGACCAAATCAAGCTCACTGTTGGCGGGCTCACAGCAGAAGCGACAGCCAAGACATTGCTTGCCGATTCTTTCCTTGGCACACTCTTCACAGGCACAGCGAATGATGTTGATTTGTCGGGAAAACTCACAAACGGCTTTGTCAATTTCAATGGCACATCGATTCTTGGAAGTGATGGTAAGATTACAAAAGCAAATGTAGAGATGGTGCAAAATGCGTTTGCTGACTTCTTTGGCGGCAATGCTGTCATCGGCTTTGGAACAGCGGCGGGCGCAGCAGCGACAGCAAATAGCCGCGAAACGCTCATCATCAACCACCTAAAACCCGATGCAGTAATGGAAACACAGACCGTAACCATGACCCAAGTGGGGCAAGCAGTAGGAGCATCAACCGCCACAGCTATCATTACCGGTTGGCAAGACGCCGCTGCGGGGCAAATCGTGATTGATTTCCAAGATTTGCGTGCGGGGTATAGCTATAGCTTCAATGGCAAAACGATTATCGCGACCAAAGACCTCACCGGCGCTGAAGTCGCACGCGCGTTCACCGAAAACGTTGGGGTTTATGACGGCGCAGTTGTGGCGAGTACGTGGGACAACAATGCTATCGTTGCTGCCAAAGTTGTCGTTACAGCCAACGGCAACACATTGACGGTTACCGACACCAACAAAACGACCGCAAGCGGAATCATAACCAAAGCCGAGAGCTTCGCAACAAGCACCGACCCATTGTTGCTCGACACAGGCGTGGTGAGCGCAAGCACGACACAACAAGGGCAAACCGCGAACAACGGCGTTGCCGCAAACAGCTATGTAACGCTCACTAAGGGCGCTGATGGCAGCATCACCTATTCTGATGCGTTCCTCACCACGATTGCGAACGCAAGCTTCGACATCGCTAGCGACAAGCTCGCGCTCAAGAAGCTTGATGGCAGCTCGTATTTGCCTGCCGACATCGCCACAGGCACGCTTAGCACGACACAAGGCGCGGGTGTTACAGACGCCGACGGTGTCGCGTTGAACGCGAGCGTTGTGAACGGAATCGTGAACTTCGCATGGGCAAGCGCGAGCGATGCCGAGATTACGCTCGAGCATAAGCTTTGGGTCGTTACGCATCTCTCAACCAACGAGAAGGTGCTTGGATTCAGCCATACTACAGGCACAGCGACCGACACGTATGTTGTCGCCACAGGCACAAACGGCGCAGGCACAACTGACGACCTCATTGTCAAGCTCGCTGGAATCAGCGGCGTAACCGACCTTTCTACGATTTTGGCTTGAGGAGCTGAGATGAATAATTCAATAACAAAAATTAACAAGATAAGTGGAACAAACAAGGTAGGAGCGTCGCCATTAAATGGCTGCAACATAAATCAACAAAATCCGAAAGGAGAAAAACATGACAGATTTAGTTTTATCTCTCATGGCATGGCTGCAAAGCCTTTGGTCTCTGATAGATGTAGATTCTACGAATCTATTCATTTGTCTGCAATGGATTCGGTGGGTAAAACCGAAAAAAACAAAAGACAAAAAGCGCAAGAACAAAGGCAAAAGCAAAAGCAAAAGCAAAAGGCGCAAGCGATAGGTGTTTCTATCTGCTGCAATCAAACAATAAAAGCTAGTTAGCTTCTTGGGGTGCAATCGCACCCCTTGTTTATCTCTCCCACTTTGGGAAATATCAATACCATAAAGGATAATAAAATGAAAACTCTCGGATTTGTAGTTCGTAATTTTAGAAACATTGGTCTTTGCGAAGGCAAGAAATCACAAGAAGCATTTTTGCGTTTAGCAGAAACAGGAGAAAAGTTTGGAGGATTAATGATTCTCCTTGGTAAAAGCAATTCAGGCAAAAGTAATCTGTTGAGAGCTTTGGAAAAATTTGGAAATTCGTATTTGTCTTTGGGCGGTTCAAAAGAGTTTGAACAGTCAAAACTCTTATCGCAAGACGATATTCCCAAATCGCGAAGTGATTTGCCTAGTATCATACTAGACTCTCAAGAGCCTGCTTATTATCTGCATTATTCTCAAGATGTTGCACAAAAAAGCGGAGTAGCACGCAAAAAACAGGAAATGGGCGAATCGTTTGATTTTGGCGAACACATTGCAGAATTGCAAGATGATTTTGATAACCTTGATGTTTATGTTGAGCAAAACAAGCATGAAACCATTAGCCCAATTAAGCTTCTCCTAAAAGATTCTTCGACAGGTGGCGGTCGGTTTATGCGCTGCACAATAGAGCCGCTTAGAAACCGAGATGACCGTTCAAGCGATGAATTGAATGTTTCCTACTCTGAAAAGCTTGCTTGTCCCTTTGTTGTTGGGTATAAGGCGTTCGATGTGAAGCAAAATTTTGCTGATTATATTGACGACCCTTCGCAACCTATTAAATCATTGGCTTTTAAGAAACATCGCCTCGCCATTTGCCTCGATAAGAATCAAAATTTGCAACAAAAATATTTTGTTGGGAACGCGATAATGCAAGACGGCACGATTGTTTCGTTGTCAAATTATCAAGCGCAAGAGATTGTGGACGCAAAGCGCGAACAACTCCGCGTTCCACGCATTGTGTTTTATGAAGAAACGCATTTTTGTGATGATGATCTTTCGACAGCACCCGACAAGATTCAAGAATCAAAACTTTTTAAGGGTGAAATTACAGAAGAACTCGAACAAATTAACAAGGATTTTAACGCATTATGTAATGTGCAAGAGAACGAAGAAAAATACAAATTTAAGTTTAATTTTGAAGAATTTAGGCTCAAGATTTACAAGGGCAAACAATTATTGTCGCTCGAAGAACAAGGTAGAGATTTTAGAAAGCTCTTTGACTTTATCTTTAGCCTTAGCCAACAAATCAATAGCTTGCAAAGGGGTGATATTGTGTTGATTGACGATGTCGAAGAATCTTTGAGTATTGCGGCGCAAAAAGAGCTGCGCAAGTTTCTAAAAAGTCGCGGGCAAGAAACGGGTATTCTCTTTATTGTAAGTACGCATTCGCCGTTTATGCTCGACATGAACTATCTCGATGAGATTCGCATTCTCAAGGAGCAAGACAATGGCTTGGGTTTTGAGATTGTCAATGATTTCACTCTTAACAATTCAAACGAAGCAAACATTTTGCCTGCAACAAATGATTCATTTGGAATCAAATATTATCACATGCTGAATCCCAATAGTACAATTGTGATTGTGGAAAGCATTGAGCATTATCGCTATCTCGCCACGTTTGCATCGCTTTATGCAAAAAATAGAGGGGATATACAGTTTATCTTTTTGCCATTCCATGCCTTTGGGAAAGAAAGCGAACGCAAAGAAGCTCTGCAATCACTCATTGAGCTTGGAAAAAAGATTGTAACGCCCGCAGTTTTGTTGGTAGAGAATGATTGTATTGGCAAAGAAACACAAAAAGCTGCCGATGATTTTTCGGGACGAATCAAGGTCGTCGCATTAAATGAAGTATTAAGGCTGCAAACAAGATTTGGCGAACAAGAAGAGCTCAAAATTGAAGATTTGTTTGCCGAAGAAGACCAAAAAAATTTTGGGATTAACAAGAATAATAGAGGAGGTACACAATCGAGCTTCTTTAAAAATGCTACAAACCATGAATGCCTTAGCCAAGAAACAAGAGAGAATTTCTTTGCACTTTTGGCGCACTTGTATTGCAGCGACAAGAGGGATATTCTTGAAAGACCCTTTTTGAATGCTCTTAAATTTTTCTATGAGCAAGCCGTTAAGAATGCGGAAAGAGGAACACCGAAAGGCAAGCTTGAAACAGAGAAGAGGTTAAATGAGTCGCTGGAAGTATTGGGGCTGAAATGTGCAGTAAGTTTTGGGAGCGGAAAGACCGCAGGTCAACAAGGAATCGCGTTTGTGCGCAAAGATACGCTCGGGAAAGAAGTTGTGAATGGCGAAACACCATCACCCACGAGGGGTATTTATTTGTGGTTTTGCTATGATAAAAGTGCTGCTCCTGAAGAGCGACTATATTTGGAGTTTGGCTATTCTTGGGACGATGACAATGTGCCATGTGAGGCATTTAGGAAGCTAAATGATAACGAGATATTGAAGCGAGATACACGGGGAGGCAAGTATAAAGCCTACCCCGACTTTGAGAATCACAAAGACGCAATTCTGAATGATTTCCTAAACTTTGTGAGCTATTATAAAAGCTTTGACGCTCGCGATTTTAGGATTCAACCAACCACAGGCGCATAGCAAGACAAGCTTGGAGGTGCAGCTTTAGCCGCACTTTGGGGCTTGCAGGCAAATTTGAGTTGCCCAGTGTGGGGAAACTTAACTTTAATTACAGGAGAGAAATATGTACAATTTGGCTAACATCAACAAAGCATTGCTCTTTGAAGCGCTTGAATATTTTTATGAGCAGGCTAAAAAGAATATGAAGAATGGGTCAACAAAAGGCTCTCAAAAGAAAAAGACGGAAATCAAAATTGATAAGGCATTAAAAGCATTGGGAATTGTATGTAATGTAAGTTTTGGACAAAGGTTCCCTGCTGGATACAGAGCATCAAAGCAAAAAGAGAATGTCAAAAAACAAAAAGAAAACATCAAAAAGCAAGGTATTGCCTTTGTGCGGGCAGATGTGCTTGGGAAAGAGTATGTGAACAGCGAGAAGCCGACACCCAGAAAAGGTATTTATATATGGTTTTGTTATATGAAAGAAACGCAATCTTTATGTCTTGAGTTTGGTTTTTGTTGGGACGATGACGAAGTTCCATGTAAAGCATTTGAGACAATGAAGAAAAAGGATGGGTGCTTTGGAGATGACGAAGGTGAGCGTAGGAAATTCTATAATGATTTTAAGAATCATAAAGATGAAATTTTAAATGATTTTTTGGAATTTGTGGAGTATTACAAGGGCATTGATGCTTGCAATTTTGAGCTAATGTAGCACAATTTGCTTCTTGCCTTGCATTGCGAGGCAAGAATTTTGGAGGTGCGACTTTAGTCGCACACATTGCGCACTCGATTCCGCACGTCCGATGTTGTTTTGCGTCATTGCGAGCGTAAGCGAAGCAATCAACAGGCAGAGAATCCCCATGATTCTAGCTTCACACACGGTTGCTTGCCACGCTCGTGTCACTCGCTCGCGATGACCTACCCCCTACCCCCCTCCGTAAGGGAGGGGGAATAAGGCAGAATCCCCAAAAAAAGCGCGCGCAAAGCTATGGCGAAGCCACAGCACAGCGCCGCTTTGGATTCTGTCTTACTAGCCAAGAAGAAGAGCGTGCAGGGGTTGGGGGATTTTAGGGGGAGTTATCATT
>JAAUYS010000188.1 GCA_014804995.1 Clostridia bacterium | reverse complement strand
GGCTGGAACATAAAAAAAAAAAAGAATTAAAGGAGGAGGGCGCAGAAAATGATAATCAGTTTCGGCGTATTGTTTTTCATTGCATTTATTATGCGTATCTCGTTCGGCGTTTACGTGGACGAGGTAGCGTGGTTTGCGTCTGCACTAACTCCACTGACTATAATCTGCGTTGTATTCTTCGCAATTTTAATTGCACGTGCAGTAGCTGAAATAATCAGAGTAATTAGAAAGTAAAGGAGCAGAATTTGACGTTAGCGGTTTTATTGATTCTCTTTGGAATATGTATGTCGGCTGAGGCTATACTTATTCACGTTGTTATACTTGACAGCTACCCTATTTTATATGGGATGCACTTCTTCTTTTATGGCGTAGCACTTATATTTTTAATTTGGGGTATAGTTCAAATAATAAGGCTTTTAAACTGCCGTAAACGGCGCATATTACGGGGGCAATTACAAACTGAACTTAAAATTCAGTCGAAATCACATCCGAATAAAGGTAAAAATAGCGTTAAATCAAGCATATATGGGGGTCAATTGATTTTGACGGGTGCTAACTCAAAACCCGTAAAAAACCCTGTTAAATCAAGCATATATGGGGGTCAAACTAAAAATAAGCGGTGAACACCGCTTTATATGTTGGAGAGCTGGTGAAGCCCGGTTCTCTGGCTTTATACCTTGGTTCCCGTACTGCCGGAAAACGGTACGGGAATTGAGGACAAGAATTAAACACTCTTTCCGGGGAGTTTAAAATATATTTTACGAGGTATAAAAATGGAACAAAAACAATACAAGGCAACGGCGCTTTTTGAAGTGTCGTTCAACGCAAACGGCAGTAATTTTCTGGTGGTGTACGGTCAGCACATCAACGGTTATTACTGCTGTATTCCTAATTGGAAAATTGGTTGTGAAATGGCAGAACCCGCGGATACCTTCTACAACTATGAGAAACTTTGCGGTGCAGGTCTGAACAAGAACGACGCGAAAGCAATTGCCGAGATGATTAAAACCGTCGGGGCAGAGAAAGAGCAGGGAATAAGAAATTACGGACGAATACAGTTTGAAAAAGACTTAGTAGAATGTTTAACTGTCGCCGAGGGTGTTAAAGATGACGGGAACAAATACGAGCTTGCGATAACATCTGAATCGGCTAACGGTGAACTTCGTAGCGCCCCCGTGGTAAAGTTTAAGAACAGGACTTTTATACTGCACTGGGAAGACATGGTAGCGTTAGCTTCAAAAGCTGGTTTATTTGACGAATCTGAAAGTGCATATAAGGCGCTTTTGAGAAAGGGGGTTACGCTATGATTAACACTAAAAAAGTAGATTTAAATAATTCATTCCAGCAGTTCCCCATAGAAGCGCCGGTTGAAGAGCCGAACGCCGAACAAATCAACAGAACATGCGACAAGCTCATCACTGAACTTACAAGCATAGGACTCCGCGTATCATCAATTCAGAAACTTACAGATTATTGTGGTCCTGCAATAGATGCAGAGCAGTTGATTAATAAGGCAATTTTACGCCTGAAACGTCAGAAGAGGTGAAATGACATGGTGAAATATTTAAACGCACTTTTGCCCGAAGAAGATGAACAGTCTCAACTTGCATTAGCCGAAGGATTTGTGGAATCTGTCTACGGTGATATGAACGACATAAAACACAGCTTTTTTCGCATAGGTTTCCGTCTTGCGGAAGCGAGCGAGCAAGGCTACTGTAAAGCGCTTGGCTATGCGAATATAACGGACCTTTCGTTTGATAAATTCGGCTTTTCTAAAAGCAGTACATACGAACTGATGGCGATATACGAACTTGCGCACAAAGAAAATGCACCTTTCCAAATGGATGAAAGATACGACAAATTCTCTCAATCTCAATTAAGGGAGCTATGTCGTCTAAAAATAGATTTGCCAGGCTTTATGTGTAAAGTAAAGCCTTCGGACACCGTTGTGAACATCGGAAAGGCTGTTACATTCTGGAATAAGTACGTTACCAAGCATTCAGGCGGTCCCGATGTTGATAACATAACTGACCTCTTAAAACTCGATATTAATACACCTCTTGACAACGTAAAACGTTATATAAGCGCAAAAGAAAATCCCGCATATGCGGAAAAATCGAGCGCAAGTGTCAAGCAATTGCCGGGACAAATAGAGCTTAACCTCAACGATGAAACGTCGGCAGACACTCAAAATTCCGCATATGCGGAAAATTTTGAGGTTCAAACGCCTGGAAAGGTTGACGAAGAAGTGCGGGAAATGGCATCAGGACAAGAAGGTCCACCGCCCCCGGAATGGCAAATTCAGAAGTCTGCCGAACTCGACGAGAGTTTGAGAGCATCAACATCCGAAGTGGTTGAGTGTGAAGTTCTTGAACCTCCGCAAGCACAACACTTAACAAAAGAACAGTTAATTGAACAAGAATTATTATTTAGACCGTCAGATGTGCGCAGATATAAAATCTATGCCGAGTTCTTGAAAGATAGTTATCAGGGTTTTGTGGATTTTTTAATTGTAGAGTATGGAGATGAGCATTATCAAGTTGACAATAAAATTCTTAAAGAGAAAGTTATAGTAACCGTTTGGTATAATTACCTGACGATTAAATATCAAAACGCAAAGATTAATCAAGTTTTAAATGTAGTTTTATCTTGGACAGAAGTTGCTACACAAATAGCAACTTACATAACTACGGGTAAGTATTTAACTGAAAGACAGAAGACAGATTATTTACGTTGGAAGGCAGAGCAGGAAGGACTTAAAGTCAATGTTGTCGATGCGAGAGCGAAGTCGGAACCAGTACCGCAACCGCCTGCACCGTTAGAAGAACAGAAAGAGGCGGGCAAACTTAACTTTAAAAACGACAAAGACCGTAAAGCGTGGCTGGATGCGTTCCGTGAGTGGGGCGTCTGGGTTGATGTCCCGGAAGTTCGTAAAACCTTCTATCGCTTTAACTTCGCTAACGGTTGCGCTGTCATTGTTGAGGTCGGTATAGAGTATGGCGACGGTTACACGTTGTTAAAGGGCGAACACGAGCTTAAAAGATATTCTATTGTTGATAAAACACACCCGACGTTTGACTCACACGGTATAAGCTATACAGCGGTTATTCAATGGCTGTCAGCGCACGGGAAAGAGGTGTAAAGATGCCACAACTGATTGAAAAAATACTGATGAAGTGCGAATGCGCTTTTTGCGAGTACGAATTAATGGATTGCTGTGCATTGGGCTACTGCCAAAAAAGTACAGGTGAGGCGTGATACCATGAGGGTACAACAATTATCTAAGGTGGAACTTTGTGAGCTTTTAAAACGCATTTTTAGTTCCCAACTCTCGCCACGGTATGTGCTTAATGCTTTTCTCGGTGAACGCTACAACAAGCTATTTAATGAACGTATGGAAGAATTTGAGAGAATCGATGTTATTCAAGAACCAGTACGTTTTTTAAAGGTCAACAAAGAGCTGAATAGATTGCACAATAAAATTGACTATTACTTAACAATTGACGAATTTGAAAAAATCGAGGTGGAGTGAAATGGCACACCATTTAAAGACAATGCCTGAATACTTTCAGGCAACAATAGACGGCAGAAAAAACTTTGAAGTAAGAGAAGACGACCGCGGATTTAAAGTCGGCGACAACGTAATTTTGGAAGAGTACGAGGGCTTTGTAGATATTCCTGAATGCCCGGACTTTGGTAAGACATGCCCGCCCGTTGAATATGACCCGTCAACAGAACAGGAAGATTATAGGATTCCGGAAGACTGTAAGCGCCGTCAGTGCCAAGGCTATCGCAAAGAGCTTTACACCGGGCGCAGGTGCCTTGTAAAGATTAAAGAGATATTTAAACTTGACGCTATAGGGTTGAACCGCTACGTTGCGTTTACGCACGACATTCTGAACATTATCGATAAGAAGGAGAAGCAATGAACGAAAGAAACGGATACATAGTGATTGATTTTGAAACGACAGGTTTATGTTTCAGCACTCTTGAAGTTTTGCAAGTATCGGTCATTAACGATAAAGGCGAAACTTTACTGCACGGCTATTGTCGCCCTAAACACACGGACAGCTGGGAAGATGCGGAAGCCATACATGGCATAAGCCCTGAAATGGTTGCAGGCTGTCCGACATTCAGAGAAGGCTATTTGCCTAAGCTGTTAGAGCTTATAGAAGGCGTTTCTGCAGTTATAGCATATAATGCCGATTTTGAACGTAATGTTCTACGTTACGCTTACGGGGTTGACCCAGTAGTAGCGTTTATAGACCCGATGCTAATGTTTGCACCCGTTTACGGCGAGTGGACCGATTATTTCCAAGATTACCGTTGGCAGAAACTCGAAACGGCAGCAAGTTATTACAACTATGAGTTTAAAGCTCACGATGCCCTTGAAGACGTGAAAGCAACTCGTTTCGTTTTCGAGAAGATGATAGAGGCGGGTGTGGTGCCAATTATGGTGTAGGTGGTGGGAATGGTAAAAATAAGATTATGGGGTTTACCTGACGAAATAAAAGCGGTTTCGGACTTTTTAAAAGCGCAACCGCAGGTTCGGATAACTTACCGTTCATCAGAGCGCAACGATAGAGGCGAAAGCGAATATAAACGGATTTATATTGAAGCTGAATTAACAGAAACGAAGGAACAGAAATGAGTAATACAGAAGATAAGAAAACACCGCCTAAGCGTAAAAACGTTTCTCAAACTATTCCAAATGGAAGAACGTTGCAAACCCGTGATGAGTATCTGGGAGAAGAAAACAAAGATTATCGCAAGCCTGGATATGAGGGCAAAGGTTTGTATAGAAAGATTACTGTGGTTGACAGCAATAGGAAGAACGAACTAATTGTTATCAAATTAACCACATCGGACAAGGGCATCCAGATTGAAACGTATAAGAACGGTAAATCTAAATTTCGTCCTTACATAATTGTCGAAGATGACAAAGGGAATCCGATAAAAATTACACCGGGGAAATTTGTGGAAAATCCGCAGAGCGCAGACGTACCTCAAGCAGAAATTTCTAAAATAAAAAAAATCGCCTTTAAAAAGTCAAAGCACGCAAGTGAAAATCGACAAAAGGCAAGGGAAATAAAAGGAAGACAAAAAAAGGGCGGGAAATAATCCCGCGCCACTAACCGACCCGAAGGTCGCAGTTCCTAAGAACACTATTATTATATGCAATAAAATTTAAAAAGTCAATCAAAAGGAGCAAAAAATTATGTTTGGAAGAAAGAAGAAATGCGGAAGTGATGTGCTTTCAAAGTTAAGCAAGGAAGAAGAAAAAGTTGTTACAGCGATTGCGACATCGCCAGAACCTTATTTAATTAGCCTTAGAGAAATTTCTATAATAAAAGGAATAGATGAAAAGAAAGTTAAATCTGTTGCTAAAAGGTATGGTTGTAAAATTTACAACGGAATAATAGCTAAACAACATATCCCTAGAAAACTCCGTGAAGACGCTCATACAATAGCCCTAAAAGATTGGGAAGAGTTTAAAGCTCAAAGTAATATTCAAGGGGGTAAAAGACATGGCAGTTAAGAAACAAAAAGACGATAAAAATCCGAAGAATGAACAGAAGTATATACATCTTCAATGGGTAGGCAAAACCCCTGCGGTAAAGGCTTCTGAGCTTAAACCGGGGGATGTAACCGTTTGGAACACTGGTGCGACAGAAAGGATTATTAATGTTGAGCCTTCAAAAAGCGGAAAGACGGTGAAAGCAACGATAGAATACACTAATTTGAACGGTAAAAAGGTAAGGACTATACGCAAATTAAAATCTGACCGCCTCGTCGGCATAGATAAAACCGCAAGCAAATCTTTAAAAGAACCGAAGAAAGCGGACAAGTCAGTCGAGCCTAAAAAGTCTAAGAGTGTGGTGCAGAAGCCCGCGGGCAAAGGTTCAGAACCTAAGCCTGCCGAGCCTAAGAAAGCGCCGAGCGCAAAGAAAAACGGGGCGGACAGGTTGTTAAAGCACAGCGACAAGGACGAGATGAGCCTTACAGGTGAAAAACCTATTATCCTTAATGCTAAAAATGCAAAGCCGAAAATTGCGCAGAAGGTGTTGAAAAGAGCGCCGAGAACAGGCGGATATACTGCGTGGGATGAAATCGAGAAAAAAGGCAAAACGTTTGCAACTCCACAGGAAGCCCAAGACTACGCTCAAGAAGTTACAAGGAAGACGGGCAAAGTTGTTCCCGTAACCTTCACGAATAGACAAGTAACGCATACGTTTAGACCTGAAGAGGAAAAGAAAAAGAAGTAATTAAATGATAATTGAGATAGTCGGCAAGCCAGGTATAGGAAAAACTGCGCTTAATACCTTGTTTATGCTCCGGGAGCTTCTGCATGCACATTTAATTGAAAGCAGAACGTGTCGCCAAATAACGGAATTAAACAAGTTTAGAGAGGAAGGGGACAAATTGCCGTTCCCCAAAAAAACTCCTCTTTATGCAAATTATAAAGCGAGTATTCCGACAGGCTACAAAAAATCTTTTACCCCTTACTGGGTAAATCCTTATTTCTTAGGCTTGCCGACGCCTAATATCAATAACTCGGAAGAAGATAGAATTCAATATGCACTGCCGGGCAGTTGTTTGCATATTACCGAAGGCAGGAAGTACTGGGACGGACGCGAAAGCTCCACGATGCCGGATAATGTGAGTCAATTCTTTGAAACGCATAGGCATAACTACTTAACAATAATTATCGATGCACAGCGCGGAAAAGCGCTTGATTTGAACGTAAGAGAGAATGTCAACAAGTTCATCGAAGTGCAAGCTATGCGCAACGATGAAGACGCCTACGGGCGCGTAATCGCTTCAACTTGGTATTGCCGGGAGTTCTACTCACTGCAAGATTATGAGGCTTATCTGGTTGGAAAAAGCGCTTATTATCGCGAAGTTACTTATCACTATGAAGGTAATATTTTCGAGTTCTACGAGAGCCGTAATAGACAGAAGGACTTCGTTCCTCCGAAGGGGAAACAATTCAGCACGCTTGAATTTGTAGAAGAGGAAGAGATGAAAAAGCTTCCTAAGAAGATTGTAAAGATTTACGACCCGTCCCGTCCGGATTGGTTTAGAAAATGCGCATAAAGGCGGTGAAAAAATGTCTGAACAACAATTAGATTTTATGTATAACGGAGAACCTGTTAAAACGCCTGAGCAGGAAGCGCTTAAACGCGAACTTCAACGCTTACGTCGTGCGCAATTGCCTAAATTCGAACTTGGAGAAGATGAAGAGTTTTATCTTTCGCGTGAAGAAGTACAGACAATTAATAATACTTATTTTACGATGTTAGACGAGTATAAAAGCAGTTTATTGATAATGCCGGAAGAGATGAGGTCCTACGTTGAAAGTGTAATTTTTGCGTCTTATAAGTCCGACATTAAGAATAAGCAACGCGACAAATCAATCGCTGGTGAGCGTAAAATAAAAGTTTATGAGCTTAAACGTGAGCTTATGACGCCAGCACATTATAAAAAACATCGTTTTAGTAGAAAGCTTATACCTAATTACCCTATGCGG
>JAAUYS010000187.1 GCA_014804995.1 Clostridia bacterium | reverse complement strand
GAGCGACAAGTTCTGATTGAAATTAAGAAAACCGCCGAGCAATCGCCCGGCGGTTATTTTTTGTAATTAAATTGCGAGATTCTTCGGCAAGCCTCAGAATGACAGAATTGTTTTACTTGCAGAATGCCAAACAAGCCTGATACAGCGCGTATACGTCTGCTTTTGAAATAAGCTCGTAAGGGGCGTGCATTGAAAGAACGGGAACGCCTACGTCTACCGTGTCAATACCGAGGTTGGAAATAAACTGCGCAACGGTGCCACCGCCACCTACGTCTACCGCGCCGAGTTCACCCGTCTGCCAGAATACTCCGTTGTCCTCGAATATGTCGCGTATCCAGCCCATAAATTCGGCGGAGGCGTCGTTGGTTGAGGACTTGCCTCTTGCGCCGGTATATTTTGATACGGCCGCACCGCAACTTACGAAGGTTGAATTGCGCTTTTCAAATGCGGAGGGATATGCGGGGTCGTAACCTGCGGTTACGTCTGCGGAAATACATTTTGAATTGTATCTTACTTCAATGGGGTTAGCGTTAAAGGAATTTGCGATAGTTTCTATAACGTCGGAAATAACTTTGGACTGCATACCCGTATTGCCTACGCTACCTACTTCCTCTTTGTCGGCAAATACCGCAACTACGGTATGGGGAGAATTGCAGTCGAAGATAGCCTTCATTTCGGGGTAAGCGCAGACCTTGTCGTCGTGTCCGTAAGCAGAGATAAGCGCACCGTCAAAGCCTACGTCGCGCGCCCTGCCGGCGGGTACGAAGCACAGCTCTGAACACTGTAAATCGATTTCGGTTATACCGTACTTCTTGTTGAGGAGCTTCAAAATAGCGTTCTTTACCGCCTCTTTGTTCTCTTCCTCGTCGCCGTCCACAGCGGGAAGTCCGCCGACTACCGCGTTAAGGCTTTCACCGTCGATTGCCTTGCCGAGGGGCTTGGTACTCTGTTCTGCCGCCAAATGAGGCAAAAGGTCGGTAATGTAGAATATGGGGTCGTTCTCGTCTTCGCCAACGCAGATTTCAACCCTTTCGCCACCGCGGAGTACCGCAACGCCGTGAAGGGCAAGCGGAGTTGCCGTCCACTGGTATTTTTTTATACCGCCGTAGTAGTGCGTTTTAAGATAGCAAAGTCCTGCCTCTTCATATAAGGGGTTGGGCTTTAAATCGAGGCGGGGAGAGTCAACGTGCGCAACCATTATTCTTACGCCGTCCTTTGCTACGTTCTCCGTTCCGACCTTAATCAAAAATACGTTTTTATATCTGTTAATGAAGTAACGTTTGTCGCCCGCCTTTAACTTTTCAGAGAATGAAAAGGGTTTAAAGCCGTTTTCTTCTGCAAGCTTTTTTGCGGTAACTGAAGCGTCGCGCTCAGTCTTGGAAGCGTCCAAAAACGCCTTATAGCCCTCGGCAAAAGCGTAAATTTCTTCAAGCTGTTTGCCGTCCGCCTCCTTATAAACGTTTTTGCGTGTATATTTCAATTCCATAATGTAATCTCCTTTAATTTTTCCTTTACATTATAACTTGCGGTCAAAAACTTGTCAACAAAAAATACGGCGGAGCCGAAGCACCGCCGTATTCATTTATAGGAGGAAAATAATTATTCTGCAGGGTCGTAGAAGCCGTCCGTATCGGTGTTAGCGGTACGGCGTTTAGTAAGCACTACAACGAGCGCTACTACCGCCACTACTAACGCAACTGCAACTACTATGATGAGCCAAAGGGGTATTCCGCTTTCCGTTTGGACACCGGGGTCAACTACGGGCATTTCTCCCGTTATCGATACCGCGCAGGTAGCGTTTACGGGGTCGAGCGAGTAGTTGTCGTTATCTACGATTTCAACCGTGTACTTGTGTCCGCCTACGGTTACGAAGTCTCCGCTTAAAGTTACTTTAACTTTAATTGATTCACCCGTAACGTCGTTAACGAAGGTGTAAACGCCGTCCGCAGTGTAATCCTGCGCGCACGACCAACCCTCTATAACGGGCTTGGGAAGCTGTTTCTCGCCGTTGTAAGTAAACTGCGTGTTGCCCCACTCTACGTTAAGCTGACGCCTGTTGATAATAAACTTACCCACGTTGGTTGACATACTGTCGTCGTCTGCCAAGGAGTTCTTGTAAGTTATTACGAAGTTGCCGTCGATAATATTTTCAACGCCTTCCATTATCAAGTCGTACTTGCCTACCGTCAGAGAGTTGACCGAACCCTGAGCTACGATTTTAGCCGAAAGCTTTGAAAGCTGTTCGCCCGTAAGCGTAGTGCGGTTGAGGTCTATGAAACCGCCCTCTATGAGAAGTTTTGTAAGCTCTTTTCCCTCGGGCAACTGCGTACCGTCTTCCAACAGTCCGCCGTAAACCGTATTGAATGGTTTATCGGAGAATACTATCTTCACGCAGACGGTGTCGCCGAGTACGAACACTATCCACTGTCCGTAGTAGTCTTCGTGGTTGGGGATTGAAATTCTGAAGTTGACCGCATAGGTCTTATCCTCGTCATCGCTCGAATCGAACGTGGGGATAATCGTAAACCTGTCTTCAGCCGTTTTAAGGTCGTCTTCGGGAACGGGTACGTTTACCTGACCGTTGAGTTCGTACATCTTGTAGTAAATTTTAACTTCTGCCGACTGGTTGCCTGCATAAGTGAAGTTTACGTAGCTTCCGTTGACGTGTTTACCTATCGTGGGCTGGTTTACGTACACCGCGCCGGTGTTTTCAACCATCTGGTCGTACTTTTCGTCTTCTGCCTTTTCTTTAAAGTTTACGGTTGCTTTGGATATGATGCACAAGCCCCAGACGTTGCTGTCTTCAACGGGTCTTTGTACGCCCTCGGGCAGACTGCCTACGCCCTCGAAGATAACCTTGTAGCTATCGCCGAAGTCTGCGACGTTCCATTCGCCCTTAATCGTGTAACCGCCGTTTAATACTGTGAAGTAGCCTGCGGTATCCAAATCGCTGTTAAGTCCGTTAAGAATTACCTTTCTTGCACCGATATACAGGTCGAGGGTTATTCCCAAATCGTCGCCGGTAGCGGGTTGTTGAAGAACGTTTTCAGACCAATCCCAACCGATATGCTCTGCAAGCAAGTCTTTGTAATTGTCGCGGGTAAGGTCGCCGTAAACCTTGTGCAGGTCGTATATCTTTACGACTACGGTACGAACCTTTATCTCGTAAACCTTCTTGGACTGCGCTTCTGCGTTTTCTATCCATTCGGGCAAGCCCAAAAGTTTGATGTAATACTTACCTACTGCCGTTACGCTGGGGTTAAGTCCGTTTTCGTCCGTAAGCGCGTTGCCGTCGGCATCTTCGGTCATAACCGTCGTGTAGGTGTTATCCGTGTAAAGCTGTACGTCTACGGGTATCCAGTAGGGCGAAGTATAGCTTTGGTCGTCATCGTCATTGCCGTTAAAGTAGTACGCTTTAATGGTATGCGCGTTGCCGTCGTACTCTTCGTCAAGGCTTACCCTTATGTGTCCCTTAGTTACTTTAAGTGTGATAAGTCCGGGTACGAAGTCGTCTTCCCAGTCGTAGTTGGAAAGAAGAGCTAAAATCTGTTTACTGCTTTCAATATTGGTGATTACGATTTTGTAGCCTTCCTGCGTGTAAACGTTAAGGTTCTTTTCGTAATCGCTGTAAAGCCAGCTTACTTCGTAGTAGACGATTGCGTCGGGGTCGTCGTTTGCAACTGCACCCGTAGCAACGCCGAGTGATACGGGGTCTTCCCCGTTTACAAAGCCGTCGAATGCAACGGAATACTGTGCGGGCGCGTTACCCGTGGTTACCGTCTGGTTTGCGGTAGTAATTTTTAAAGGAGCTTTATTTACTATAACGGGCTGTTCCGCATCCACGATAGTATAGTTGGCATTTTTAGTTTGAAGGGCTACCTTCAAAACGTAATTGTCTGCGTCCTTTATCTCGGAAACGGTTTTACCGTCCTTTACAATGCTGTACACGAGTGCGGGTAATTCAAGTCCGTCGTCGTCAGAACCCTCTACGGGGTTTTCGAGGTCGGGGGTTACCGTTACCTGCCCGTCGTGGCTTAAACCGTTATAAACGAACTCTCCGTCATCGTTCAAAGTCCAGGTTACCCTTATTGCCTTGGGGGTTATCTTAAACGTTGCCTCTACTACGCCGTCAGGGGTTTCGTCCGTTTCGTTAAGCACGTAGTTGATTACCGATGCGGGAAGTTTCGTCTGTGCGCTGTATTCGCCTGCGTTCTTGCCGTAGTCCGCGCCGTTTCCGCCGAGGGTTACGTTAAGATAAATTTCCTGTCCGTAGAAATCTACGTAGTAAGCTACGGGCTTTTGTACTTTGCCGTTGAATTCTAACTCAACGTCTCCTGTGAAGGTTTCACCCGTTACGGGGTGCTTCCACTTGACGTCTACGCTCAAGGGCTTGATTTCGAACACGAACGTTGCGTCCGCACTGTTTAATTTGGTATTTGCGCTTACGGGGGTTGCTACTATCTTGTACTGACCCGCGTTGATTGCGTACTGTACCTTTGCGTTGGTCTTTAAGTTGGTGATTTCGTACGTGAAGTTGCCGTACTCCGCTTTAATTACGGGGTTCTGCGCTTCGCCGTTAAAGTTGAAGTTCAGGTTACCGCTTACGTACTCTACTTCTTCACCGTTTTCCCAAACTATCCATTTTATGTCTGAATAGGTGTTCATAACGATGTTGAACAGGCATTTTACGGTGTTTGCATCGAGAACGTAGTTTGCACTGCCTACGATGTGCGCCGTTGCCGTGTACATATTGCCGACGGAAGTCTTTCCGCCTTCAACGAAGAGTTTAACACCCGCGTTTACGTCGGCTTCAAAGAAGTCCGCAGTAGCGTAAGGCACGAATATTTTATTTAAGTCGTAAGTGTATTCGGCTTTCTTTCCGTCAAGGTTGGTGCCGAGGATTATAGCCTCTGCATCGCCCTTATTCTTGTACCACTTAACTTCAAGTTTCTTGGGTGTAATTTCAAACTCAACTTCAAGTACGTTGCTGTCTGACGTGCTGAACTTGTAGTTCTTGGTATCCTTTAAGATTACCTGCGCCACGTACTTGCCCGCGTTAACACCGCTACCGTTTACGGTTATTGCGGAATTTGCCTGCTCGCTGTGGAAGCGTACGGGTATGCCCGTTGCGGGGTCTGCAACGCCGGTGAAGCTAGCAACGGGGCTAATCTTATTGCCCGTGTATTCGTAAACGAAAGGCGTAGCCGTGTCCGTCGTATCGTTTGCGGTTTTGCACCATACGATTGTAATTTCATACGCGCCGATTACGTAGTAATTTTCTCTGAAATTAACTTCGTAGTTCTTGTTGGAAGAAGTACCGCTGATTAAATATCTGCCTGCTTCTTCATAGCCGTTTACCTCTGCCCCCTCTTCCCTTGTAAGCGTTACGCCAAGGTCTGTAAGGGTCTGACCGCCGAGCAATGCGCTTCCGCTTGCAAGCTTCCAGGTCATTGCGGGCGCGGTCTGCGCCGTGTGTCCGTACGTAGTGTCAACCGCGTTGATTTCTACCGTTATTCTCTTAGGTAAAAGGTTGAGGTTGCCTGCTATGTACTCGATTTCGTAATTGTCGGAAGTATATCCCGTTGCAAGCACGCCGTAATTGATTTTAGTGCCGTCCGTAGCGTAAATTTCGGGGTAAACATTGTTTGCGCCGTCCCAGTTATAGAGGGTTACGCCGTTGTAATGGCTTGCGTCCGTATCAAGGGTTACAGTTCCGCCGAGGGTATCGCCGTTCAATAAGCCTAAGATTATTACGTCGGAAGCAGTTAAAACCAACTCTTCGCCGTAGTAAAGGTTCTTGCCGTTGACTACTACCGTAGCCTTGGCTTTTACTATTTTATAAACGGGATAAGTCGTTGTATCAGCTACGTCGCAAGTAGTTTTGGTGCCGTCTTCAAGCACTCTTACGTAAATGATTTCGTAGTTGTCTGCTATTGCGGGGTTGTTGGAAGTAAAACTTATCTTATACTCGTTTACTGCCGTACCCTGTTCGCGTACAAGCTGAATTTTCAAATCGTCCTGAGGAAGAACGCCGTCTACTGCGTTTCCTGCAACGTCGGTTGAAGAATATTTGTATACAAGGTTTGCCTCGTTACCGTAAGCCACCTTTATATCGTTGATTTCAACCACTGCCTTTCTTGCGGTGATGTCCCCGCTAAGGGTGGTGTCTATGCTCTCCGCAGTAAGAATAACATAGTTATTCCAGATAGCTGAATTGTCGTGTGAGAATGTTATATTTTCAACGCCTATACCCGTACCTACGTTCGCGCTTACGAAGTTACCTTTAATTACAACGCTATTTACAAGCGCAAGGTACTCGTTTGCCGCATCGTCAAGGTTAATATCACCCTTTACTGCTTCAATCTGGAAGTCAACCGTCTTTGTAAAGGTTACCGAACGCGTTGAGTCATAAACCTTTGTCTGCACGCCGTATCCGCTTATTTTGAGTTCTGCGGGTAAGATTATTGCCCAGCCTACCGCTTTGGTGCTTGTCAAACGGTAGTTTTTCGCTGCGTCGCCCGTAAGGACAAGTCCGTTAATCGTTACGGTATGCCCGCCCACGTTTACGCCGTCAAATACCGCACTCGTAGGGTCAAAGGGGTCGCTACCGACGTTAAGCTTATCCGCGTCGTCGTCAAGTACGCCCTGTAAGGTTATAGTACCTGTTGAGCTTACAGTTGCTTTGTTAGTACCGTCGTAGTACTTGTTTTCAACCGTAATTCCGCCAACGGGGGTTACGTACAGTTTTTCAATGGTCCACTTTAAGGTCAAGGGGTCGGTTTTGCCGTCTGCCCACTCGTAGTTTTGAGTGTCGGTTATAGAAAGTATTGCCTCGTAATCGCCGGCGTTCTTTGCCTTGTTTACGCCAGTGAGGGTCATTGTAGCAGAATCGTAACCGCCTATAGAATAGGTCTGCTCCGTTCCGTTATACGTAAGCGAACCGCCCACCTGAGGCTTTATAAGCTGTGCCTTGTCAATTTGGTATATTTTGGTTGAAGGTATTAAGTTATAGTTAAATGACGAAGTACCTTTAATACCTGTTACTTTTACAGTGTATTCGGTATTAGCGTTTTTACCGACATCCGAAGTATCGTAAACCAGGGAAACGGTATCGCCTTCAACAACACCGCTTAAAGTAGCCGTAGGGTACTGCACCTTACCGCTGTATTTAAGCACTTCACTGTCCCAAACGACCGTTACGTTGACAGGATTGATTGTTAAAGTAAAAGTGGGGTTACTGTAAGAAGTCCCGCTCGCAACATAGCTGTATGACCCTGTGTTTTTAATGTTAGCTATAGCTGTAGAAGTATTTGAACCTATCGCAGTATAGGATGAAGACGTTATATATACCGTAGAATTGCTAGAAGTTAAACCCCTTACATTATATGTGCTACCCGTATAATTTAAAGTTACGTTACCGCTTACCGTCGTCCAATCACTACTGCCGGCAAGACGGTACTGCCAGGTAATCACAGTCTTTGCAGGGGCTGTATCTTCGGTGATTTGCAATTCCAGAGACTTATAGGTTATGCTGTTACCGTTATCCGCAAAGAAGAAAGCAGAATAATTACTAGAAGAGTTAACGCTACCGCTACTATAATTTTTTGTAAACACGCCGGTTCCGTCCGCCATAGTTACGCCTACGCGGGCGGAGGTAAGTTTGCCGGAAATATTTATAACTTTACCGCTAACAAGATAAACGTTAGCAACCGTATTGTCGGTTATCTGTATAGAACCTTTAATATATAATCCGTTCCCGACACTAACACCCCGATTATTACCGGTAATAGTACCTCCGTTCAAATTAGCTACACCTGTAGAATTTATAGCTACACCTGCACCCCCATTATTACAGATTGTGCCACCGTTCATTGTAAAGGAACCTGAAACACTAACGCCACTGTTACCTGAATCAGATAGGGTACCACCGTTCATTATAAATGTACCAGCAGTGCCAACCACAATGATGCCGTTAGCTCCACCTTTGATAGTTCCCGAACCGACAAGCGTTAATTTACCATATACTTGCATACAGGGTATATTATAGTCACGGAATAATGTATGTCCGTTTAAATTGAGTACTATATCATACTCTTCCGGCACACAAATCTGTCCGCCCGTATAAAAGCCTGAAACACCGAATCCGGAAG
>JAAUYS010000186.1 GCA_014804995.1 Clostridia bacterium | reverse complement strand
CGCGACCTACGTCGAAATAATCGCTCAGATCCTTCAGGAGCTTCTCGGGAGCACCGCTCCGCAACAACGTCTCGTAAACGGACTGCGCGTACATGTCGTCCAACGTTTCGTCCGTCATCTCGTCTTCTTCCCACCATTCCATGTAATCACTTCCTTTAGTCGGCTTCCATCTGGTGGCTGTCCTGCTGCGATTGCTTGCCTACACCGGTGCCCCCATTGCGAACCACGTCGCCGAAACCACGGTTCATGGCCCCTCGGGCCAAGCTCTTGGCGACGCCGTGTTCCTTCTTGGGTTCCGGCATGGCACCCTTCACTGCGCGCTTGTCCCGCCCCTGTGATTTCAGGAACTTGTCGGCTTCCTCCTGCCCCCAGAATTCCTCGATGACGCTTGCATAAATGGTGTCATGCACGCTGGATATATTATGGCTCATACGAATCATCTCCTTCGTCTTGCTGCGGATCGGGACTTGCCGGCCGCCTGGCGCCTGGACGTGGCTTCTGGTACTTCTTCGAGGGGCCCTGTTTCTTGGGATCCTCCTTTTCCTTCTTCCTGGTCGGATCGTCCTTCAGCTCGATACCGTTCTCATGCGCCCAGTCGAGCACGCCTTCCTTGATATACTTGCTCACGCACGCCTGCACCGCGCGATCGTCTAGCCCGTCGTTGAACATCAGCTCGATGTACTTCGACCGCTTGTCCTTTGCCTCGTCCGACTCCAGTACAGCAAGGACTTCGTCGGAACTCTTGCATTCGGAAAACGACTCCTGGCAAAGCTTCTCGAACATCGTCCCATACATGTCGTCCATATGCCTGCCCATGACCTGCTTCACGTCCTTATCGGACAGTCCGTCCGTGAACATGGCCGTCATGTACTTCTGCCGCGTCTCGACCTGCTTCTCGGAACTGAGCACCTCATACATTTCGTCGCTCGTCTTGCAATCCTTGAACGACGCCTTCTTGACCCTATCGAGCGCCGTAGCGTAATGATCGGCGTCCATGGGCTCACGGGTCGAAAACGCACCCCTGAAAGGCTTGCCTTTACGATCCAGGTACTCTCCCCGCCAAACCGTACAATCGGCACGGACCTCGCCCTGCCCCCGTACGACGTCATCGAAGGCCAATTCGTTGAAACACGTGGCAAGCCTCGAATCCTTCTCGATTAACTGGCCAGCTATGGTCCGTACGGAGCGATGCACGTCGCGGCTTGAAAGCCCGTCCTCCTGTGCCATGTTGTACAACGTGTCCACGGCCTCCTGGTAATCTTGCATGATTTGGGACACGTCGGCCCCCGGCTCCCTCATCTTATTGTACGCATTCCGACTGAATCCCAGATGCATGATGGCCGCGCTCTGCGGCGTCAAGGGCAGCCTACCGCCATGCTCGACCATGTCCATGCGGACTGCCTGTCTCTCCCAGAACGAACCCGGCTTCGATCTCTCCGCCATCTTCTGTACGTATGGATACATGATGTTCTGGACGCTCGCCGAACATGCTTTCCTGAAATCGGGAGACATGAGCATCGCCCCAGCGGCGACGCCTATCGTCTCGAGCAGGCTTTCCTTGTTCACGCCTCTCTGTAACGGCCGGGAAATCATCATGAACAATCTCTGGTTGTATTGCGAGTTTATAAGTTCCCTACGGCCAAGGACATTCTTCGAACAGGCCTTGCTCCTCGCTACGAAATCCACGAACTCCTCGTTGACGTCGGCCAACTGCCGCGTCAACGACTCAATATATTGCCTTTCGTCGGGGGATCCGGACAATACCGTCTCCCCCGACTTGTTGGCATTCAATACTTTCTTAGGCATAATATGAACCTCCGTCCTTAGTCAACGGGCGTCGCCGCCAGAACGGCCTCGTCCACGATGACTACCGCCTGGGCAAGAACATCGTTCTCGGCCTCGCGCTGCTGATGGAAGAACGCGTTCATCTCCTCGGCCGTGGACCGGACCTTCGCCTTCGGATCCTCCCAGGCGCTCTTCTCGGCCTTCTCCTGGGTATCGCGCTGCACCAACGGCTTCAGCTCGCGGACCACGGCGCCGACCTTCTTGTTATAGTTATCGTTCCTCGCGTTCTGGAGGACGATATACGGCGCGAAGTACCCGTTCTCCTTGCCGGAATACAGGTTGCGCTCGTTCGCGGCCAACTCGCACGCCGTGGTGAAGTCGCCCTCGTATGCGAGCTGATCCATGGGCGACGCCAGCTTTTGCACGGCGCTGCCGTCGATGTCGAGCACGCGCCCGGTCGCGGGATCGGTCAAGGCCTTAGCGACCTCCTCGACGTACAACGGATTGATGGAGACGTTCATGCCTTCCTTGGACGTATAAATGTCCACGAACTGCTTCACGAACTCCTCGGGCGTGGCCTGCACTGGCTTGCCATCCTCGCGGACGACCTTCCAGGTACGGCTCCCGTCGGGACGCATCGTTTCCTCCATCTTGTTGCCCTGCCACAGATGACGCGCGGGACCACGCATTATCTCGTACATCCTGCGGGCAGCCTGCGGATCGTGCTTGACCTGCAGGATGGCCTGCGTAACGGGATACGTCAGCTCCAGCACGGCCTTCGGACAGATGTTCCGCAGGGCCCTGATACCGCGCTGGGAGTACATGCCCGCGATACCGGTACCCAACGACTTCGTGCCCGTAGCGTACTGCACGGCCACGTCGTCTTCCAAAGTAGCCAGGGACTTGCCATGATCCTTTATGGAAGTGAGATCGATGCACTCGGTCTGATCCGGATTCTTATCGAGCAAGTAAGACTGGCTTTCCACCAAAGCCTTGAAGTCCTCGTCGAGCCCTTCCATGACGTCCTTTTCACTGATCTCGGGATTCTCGAACAAATCGTCGACCTTCATGTACTCGGGTTCTTCCCTGCCCAAGCTGCGCATCTCGTATGTCACGCCGCAATATTTGGCGTAATCCTCGATCTTGGCATAGCTGCCCTTGGCGCCGCTGGCCACGGTATGCTCGACGGTCGCGAAATGGGTCGGCCAGTCCTTGTAGCTCAATGCATCGGTAGCGTAACCGTTCTCGAAACAGGAATGGACGAAACCGTTCAAGTCCTTCATCAGGGCTTCGCGCTCGCGCACGTCGACCTGCGGACGCGGACGCCCGTGCTCGTCCACGAACAGCTCGTTCGCCCTGTCACGGATGGAATCGTACAGCTCCTTCAATTCCGGATGCTCGTACTGGACGGACTTCAAGTCGAGGCCATCATTGATGGCCAGGTTGTACTTCCCGTCCTTGCCCAATGAACCGTAATCGAGCAGGTTCGCCGCTACGGTCAACTTGGCCGCCGCCTCGGCATTGGCTTCCTTGGTCGTCAGTTTCAGCAGGCCCACGCTGTCGCCATCGAAGTCGCCGTCAAAGCACTTGTCCATGACGGGATTGATGGCCGCGCCATGCAGCTCGCTGTCGACCTTGACCTTCATGTAACGCAGGCCGGCGTCGCGCAACATGGGATCGCGCCATATCAACACGCTCTCGCCGTCCTTCACGCCCATCTTCTCAGCCATCATGGGACCGATGGCGACCGTATCGAGATCGAGTCGCGGATCCGCCGTCCATACGGCCGTGGCGCTGTTCGACTTACGTACCGACATGATGGACTCCTTTATGAAGTTATGCTTACCGGAGAACACGCGGGACTTCAAGTCGTTCGTAATCTTGTCGTATTCGGCCTGCGCCTGATTCTGCGCACGCTCCATGCCAGCCGCGTCGCCCTTTTCCTGCGCAACCCTGTAATCTATCACCTTGTCGAAGATGGTAGAATACCACTTCGTGTAGTCGTGCGTGGACGTCACGTCGTCGAACGATGACTGGCCGGTACGAAGACGGGAAGATAGCACGGGAAGGCCATACGTGTCGTCGCCCACGGTACGCGTGGAACTTGACACCTTCCTATGGGCCGTATAGCCCTTGCGCTTAATCGTACCATCCTCGTTCAGGATGGGGGCTACTTCCCACTCGTCCTTCACGTACTCTACGTTCGTCTTGTTGGAATTCATGTGCTGCAGCTCGGCGCCGTTCGGCATCTTCAACGGGAACGGCAGCTCCATGACGCCGCCCTCGGAGGAAATCCTCTGCAGGAACTCGTTCCGCATGCCACGGCGATCGAGCCTCGTCTTGCCGTTGGACTCGTTATACTTCATTTCGGGCATCTCGAACACCTGGCGCTTCTCGTTCACGTGCGGCTTGTACCCATGATGCAATACGCCGGTCTCCGAGATGTCCAGGCCCATGACGTTCAGGTACTCGCGATAGTTCCTCACGGCGCCGTCGTTGCTGCCATAGCATTCACGCATAATCGCGTGTGCGCCCTGCGACGCCAGCGCCCAGGCCAGCTGTCCGGACACGCGGCGGCCCTTGCCCTGCCGCAGCTCGTCGTCCGTGTACATATGGGTCTTCTCGTCGACGCTCATGTGCGTTATGATTATCTTGGCTTCGCCCATGCACCCCTCGCGCACCTTGCCGTCCAGATCCACCAGGTCCTGTGCGTTCTGCATCATCTCGCGCGCAGTACCGCCGTTGAAACGGGAAGGCGGCGAGAACGGGGCGCCCACGACGTCGAGCTCGGGATTGTTCTTGAAGAACATTACCTCCTTCTCGAGGCCCTTCTCACGGGCCTCTTCAAGGCTCATGTCCGGATCGACCACGAGCGAGATGACGCCCTTGTTGCCGTTCATGTCGGAAATCTTGTCACCGACCATCAGGTCGCGCATCTGCCCATCGGCTCCCTCGACCTTATACGTCTCGGCGAACTTCTTCGACACGACGAAACCGTCGTCGAACGTCCACCCGCCGAACGTCATGCATGCCAGCTTGACGGGCTCCGTCACGCACTGTGCGGACATCAGATTATTAAAGGTCATCTGCCGGCGATCGAAAGGCACGTGCTCCAGGAACCGGCACACCTCGTCGTACATCAAGGGAGTCTTGCCATCCATGGAACCATGGGTGATGGCGCCGTTACCGTCCACCACGGCGTCACTGGTCAAATAACGCACGCTACCCTGATTTACGCCAGTACCCGTAGCTGACAGGTCGTAAAAACCCTTGTGGTCGGCTGTCAACTGCATCATATTGCGCCGCCCGGTCAAGATGTACGGATCCTTGAAATTGTCATTGTCGTTCAACAGGCCGTCATTAGAAGAATACATGTAATCGGCATGGATCGTGGAACCTTCCTTGATTTCGTTGCCGTACTGAACGCGACGAGTCGCGGTTTCTATGATATTCTCCAGCAATCGAGGATTCATGCGCTCTTCCTTGGCCCTCTCCCGAAAGTCCAAACTGAACCGGGTATCGTACAGGTTACGGTACGTCTTGTTCAGATCCGTAGGAGAACCGACACTGTCGATACTGGAACGCATGGCCATGCTCAAGTCCTGCCGAATTTGATCGACCAGCTCCTGCGTGTAGCCATGCAGCCTGGTACGCTCCTCCATTGACAGATTCTCGCCGGGCTTCTGAGGAAGGATATGGGCACGGTACGCAGGCGCCGTATAATAATT
>JAAUYS010000185.1 GCA_014804995.1 Clostridia bacterium | reverse complement strand
GAGGCGATTTATTTCAACCCCATATTCGTTTCGCCCTCTAACCATAAGTACGACACGCATGACTACGACCATATCGACCCGCACCTTGCGGTGGTAGAGGACGATTTGGACCACGCTATGCAGTACTGGGAAAAGCACAACGGTTACGCGCCCAAGTATATAAAGAGGACTACTTCAAAAAAGAACCTTGAAAAGAGCAACGAGTACTTTATAAAGCTCGTTGAAGAAATTCACTTCCGCGGGATGAAAGTCGTTATAGACGGTGTTTTCAACCACTGCGGTTCGTTCAATAAATGGATGGACAGGGAGGGAATTTATTTAAATAAAGAGGGCTACGAAAAGGGCGCTTACCAGTCCGTGAAAAGCCCTTACAGGAAGTTCTTCAAATTCAAAAAACCGCAGGTCGCGCAGAGTGAATACGAGGGGTGGTGGGACTTCCCGACCCTCCCCAAACTCAATTACGAGCAAAGCCCGGAGCTTGAAGATTATATAGTAAACCTCGGCGCAAAGTGGGTTTCCGCCCCCTACAACGTCGACGGGTGGAGGCTTGACGTAGGCGCAGACCTAGGGCATAGCCCGAGATACAACCATAAGTTCTGGCAAAAGTTCCGCTCAAGCGTGTATGAGGCTAATCCCGACGCGTTCGTATTTGCAGAGCATTACGGCCCGCCCGAAAGTTGGTTTAACGGCAAAGAGTGGGACTCGGTTATGAATTACGACGCCTTTATGGAGCCTGTCAGCTGGTTTTTGACGGGTATGGAAAAGCATAGCAACTACTTCGATTACCGCAAGCACCGCGACGGCAAGCAGTTCTTTGAAAGTATGTTCAAGAATATGTCCAAATTCCCACGTCCGTCGTTGGATTCGGCTTTAAACCAGCTTTCAAACCACGACCATTCGCGCTTTATGACGCGTACCAACTGCACCGTCGGTACGACAAAGACTAACGGCGCGGAGGCGGCAAGCTATAACGTAGATAAACGCGTTATGCAACTTGGCGTACTCATTCAGATGACCTGGGTCGGCTCGCCCGGAATATACTACGCGGACGAGGCGGGGCAAGTCGGCTGGACAGACCCCGATTCCCGCAGGACGTACCCTTGGGGTAACGAGGACGGCGCGCTTATAGATTTTCACCGCCACGCAGTTGCTTTAAGAAAGACAATACCCTGCTTAAAAATGGGAAGCCTTAAACGGCTTGACGCAGGCACCGGCTATATAGCTTACGGACGTTTTGACGAAAACGAGTGTTGCGTAGTCGTAATAAACTGCAACGACGAGGAAATATCTTTAACCGTACCCGTGTGGGAGCTAGGCATTCCGCATATGGGCGCAAAGATGACAAGAAAGTTCTTATCCCACGGCGGAGGCTTTGACGAAAGGCAGACGGAAAACGATGTCTGCCACGGCAGGTTGTTTGTTACTTTACCGGAACAGTCCGGCGCAGTGTATTATTATAACTTCAAAGAAGAAGATTAAAATTTGTGAAAATTAATTAAGAGGGGAAATATATGAATAAATTTTTCGGAGATTTGGACAGATATCTTTTTCACCACGGCACGCATTACGAGCTTTACAATAAAATGGGTGCGCACCTCCGTGAAGTAGACGGCGTATGGGGCGTGCATTTCGTTCTGTGGGCGCCTAACGCAAGGGCTGTATGCGTCGTTTCCGACGGTAACGGCTGGACGCCTTGGGCTGACGTAATGGAAAAGGTTGACGACGCTATGTGGGAGCTTTTCGTCCCCGGTATGTGCGAAGGGGTAAAGTATAAGTACCTCGTAGTGCAGGCTGACGGGCGTGAAGTGTACAAGATAGACCCGTACGCATACCGTTCCGAACTCCGTCCCGCAAACGCTTCCGTCGTTGCAAACCTCGACAGGTACGAATGGGGCGACAGTGAATGGAGAAAGGAAAAGAAGGGTGAAAACTTTCTTGAAAAACCTATGGCTGTGTACGAGGTTCATTTGGGTAGCTGGAAGAAAGATTTATCCAAGTGGGACGAGGACCAGTACTTCGATTACCGCCGTCTTGCGCACGAGCTTGCCGAATACGTAAACTATATGGGCTATACCCACGTAGAGCTTATGGGCATTTGCGAGTATCCCTTTGACCCCAGCTGGGGCTATCAGGTAACGGGTTACTTCTGTCCGACGGCGCGTTACGGCACGCCCGACGACTTTATGTACTTCGTGGACCATATGCATAAGAACGGTATAGGCGTCATTTTGGACTGGGTACCCGCGCACTTCCCCAAGGACGACTACGCCCTTGCAAACTTTGACGGAACGCCCCTTTACGAATACTCCGACCCCCTGCGCGCAGAATATCCCGAATGGGGAACAAAGGCGTTTGATTTGGGCAAAAAGGAAGTTTCTAACTTCCTCATAGCTTCGGCGTTCTTCTGGGTTGAAAAATACCACATAGACGCGCTCCGCGTGGATGCGGTTGCCGCTATGCTTTATAACAGCTTCGGCAGAGAGCAGTATCGCCCCAATATGTACGGCGGGAACGAAAATTTGGAAAGCTTTGAATTCTTCCGCCACTTAAACAGCGTGTTAAGGCAGAGGACTGATGCATTCTTAATTGCAGAGGACAGCTCTATAATAGACGGTATGACCAAGCCCGCGAAGAAGGGCGGGTTCAGCTTCGGCTTAAAGTGGAATATGGGCTGGATGAACGACAGCATTAAATATTACAATACAGACCCCATTTTCAGACCTTACCATCACCACCTTATGACGCACACCTTCGAGTACGCCTTTAACGAGAATTATATGCTCGTTTTATCCCACGACGAGGTAGTTTACGGCAAGGGCAGTATGATAAACAAATTCATCGGCAACAAGCTGGATAAGCTGGGAAGCCTTAAAACCTGCTATACGATGATGATGGGACACCCCGGCAAAAAGCTACTGTTTATGGGTCAGGACTTCGCACAGGAGAGGGAATGGAACTTCAAGACGGGGCTTGACTGGTGGCTGTGCGACGACGAGGGACACCGCGACGTTATGAACTGCTACCGCACCCTGTTGCACCTGTACAGGCAGTACCCCGTTCTCCATAACGACTGCGGAGGCGGTATTACCTGCGAATGGATAAACAGCGGGGATTATAACAGAAACATCTTCACCTTTATAAGGCGCAACCCCTGGAACTATAATAACGCGTTAATCTTCGTGTGCAACTTCGCACCCGTAGACAGATGGGATATGGGCGTAGGCGCGCCCGTTGCCGGCAAGTATAAGCGCATATTCACAACCTATTCCGAGTACGACCTTTTGGAAGTAGAGGCAAAGGAAGAGCTGTGCGACGGCAGAAAGTACAAACTCACCTTCGATTTAAGACCTTACGAAAGCGTCATTTTTGAAGTACCTTACATAGAGGCCACCGAAGAGGAGCTTAAAAAAGAAAAGGCAGTAAAAAACAAGATAAAGAAGGCACACGAGGAAGTTAAAAACGATTTGTCGCATATACCGCAGGTAGACGTTCCCGAAGAGCTTAAAGAAGTAAAAAAGCCCGCAAAGAAAGCTACTGCCACAAAGACGGCAAAACCTACCGCTAAAAAGACAACAGCTAAAAAGTAAATAATTACCGCCCTGCGTTTTAAACGCAGGGCGGTTTTCCAAAACTTATCAAAATAGTTTTACTTGACCGCACGGGCGGGTTGTAGTATAATTTTAACGATGATTAAAGATTTACAGAGTAAAATACTCGAACTGAAAAAGAAGACGGACGTATGTATTCTCGCCCACAGTTATATGAGTGAAGAGGTCTGCGAGGTAGCCGATTTCGTCGGCGACAGCTACGCACTTTCCTTAAAGGCAAAGACTGCACCGCAAAGCACCATTTTAATGTGCGGTGTGCGCTTTATGGCGGAAACGGTAAAAATGCTTTCCCCTCAAAAGAGGGTCATTCTTGCAAGTCCGGAAGCTGGTTGCCCTATGGCGGAACAGTTTGACAAAGAGGTTATACAGCAGGTCAAAAAGCTGTACCCCGATTACGCCGTAGTCGCATACGTGAATACAACCGCTCAGCTTAAAACGGTTGCGGACGTTTGCGTAACCTCTTCAAGCGCGGTCAAAATCTGCAAGGCGATACCTCAGAAAAACATTCTGTTTATACCCGACATCAATTTGGGCAAATACGTTCAAAGTCAGGTGCCGGAAAAGAACTTTAAGCTTCTGTCGGGCGGTTGTCCCACCCACGCAAAAATCGAAGAAGAGGACTTTTTCGCCGTCAAAAAGGCACACCCTGACGCCCTCTTTTTAGTACACCCCGAATGCCGTGAAGAGGTTGTAAAACACGCTGATTTCGTCGGCTCGACTTCGGGCATAATGGACTTTGCCGAAAAGTCCACCGCAAAAGAGTTTATAATAGGCACTGAAAATTCAATAGTACAGCACTTGCAGTATAAATGCCACGATAAACTCTTTTATCCGCTTTCCAAAGATTTGGTTTGCCACAATATGAGGCTTACCACCTTGCCGGACGTTTATAATTGCTTATTAGGCGTTAGCGGTGAAGAAATAGTTATGGAAGAAGAATTACGCGTTAAAGCTGTTAAGTGTATAGAAAGAATGATAGAATTAGGCGGTTAAAAACGCATATAAACTGCGCAATACTGCGTTGAACTGCGCCTGCCTTGTTCGTGTACGGGAAGTACACTCTCTGCGGTCAGTACTCGTTCGCCTTGTCTTGCTTGTTTCTCTGCATTTTATAGAACTTTTTAAATAATTGACGGCGCAAATTCACGAAAAGTCGCAGGCGCATCAAGCCGAGATTTTCGTGAGGAGGTTTATTTATGATGATTACGACCAAGGGCAGGAACGCCCTTAAAGTTATGATTGATTTAGCCCAGCACGAGGGTGAGGGGTTTATCTCTTTAAACGACATTGCGGAAAGGCAAAAGGAATCCGTAAAATATCTTGAAGCCTCTGCATCCCAGCTTTCTGGCGCGGGGTTCGTAATCAGCGCGCGCGGTAAAAGCGGTGGCTATAAGCTCGCCCGCCCCGCGGAGGAGTACAGCGTTGCGGAAATTCTTTTAAAGGGTGAAGGTTCGCTTGCGCCCGTATCCTGCCTAATAAGCGGTTGTGAGAACGCTGGAACTTGCCAAACCTTACCCCTTTTTAAGGAGCTTGACGAAGTTATAATGAACTTCTTAAACTCCAAAACCTTAAAAGATTTAATTTAAAATAAAAATTAATAATTACAATTAAATTCCTATTGACAAAGTAGGAATTTAATTTTATAATTTAATCATACTTAGAAAGTAGGAATTAAAAAGTGAAAACTGTTTACGTTGATAACTCGGCTACGACCGCTATGAGCGACAAGGCAATAGAAGCTATGACGCCCTATTTAAAGGGAGTTTACGGCAACCCTTCGTCGTTGCATACGGTAGGACAAGTAGCCAAAGAGGCGTTAGAGGACGCACGCGCTCGCATAGCCAAATGCTTAAACTGCGAACCGCGTGAAGTTTATTTTACTTCCGGCGGGTCGGAAGCGGACAATCAGGCTATACGTTCTTGCGCCATTAACGGTTCTAAAAAAGGCAAAAAACATATAATAACCACCGCGTTCGAGCATCACGCCGTGCTTCATACACTTAAAAAGTTGGAGAAAGATGGGTTTGAAGTAACCTATCTTGACGTTCACTCAAACGGACTTATTACCGCGGAAGAGGTTGAAAGGGCTATTCGCCCCGATACCGCCCTCGTTACCGTTATGTTTGCCAATAACGAGGTAGGCACTATCCAGCCCATAAAAGAAATAGGCGAAGTGTGCCGTAAAAAGGGCGTTGTATTCCACACGGACGCCGTACAGGCGGTAGGGCATATCCCCGTTGACGTTAAAGAACAGAATATAGATATGCTTTCACTTTCGGCGCACAAATTCCACGGCGCAAAGGGCGTAGGCGCGTTGTACGTAAAGCGCGGTATTCCTTTAAACACCTTTATAGACGGCGGTGCGCAGGAGCGCGGACGGCGTGCCGGCACGGAAAACCTTGCAGGCATAGTAGCTATGGCTACGGCTTTGGAAGAGGCTTGCGAAAATATGCAGGCTAATATGAAGAAAGAAATCGCCCTGCGCGATAAAATTATTGACGGGCTTTTGAAGATACCGCACTCCAAGTTAAACGGCGACAGGAAAAAGCGGTTGCCTGCAAACGTAAATATGTGTTTTGAGGGAATTGAGGGTGAAAGCCTTTTACTTCTTTTGGACGCTAAGGGAATATGCGCGTCAAGCGGTTCTGCCTGCACGTCGGGGTCTTTGGACCCGTCCCACGTTCTGCTTGCTTTAGGGCTTCCGCACGAGATTGCGCACGGTTCTTTAAGAATAAGCCTTTCGGAGTACAACGACGACGAGGACGCGGAAATAATTTTACGTGAAGTCCCCAAAGTAGTTGAATATATACGCAGTATGTCCCCCGTCTGGGACGACCTTGAAAAGGGTAAGAGAAAACATTTAATTTAAGGAGAAATTTGCAATGGCTTTATATAGCGAAAAAGTTATGGACCACTTCACCAATCCCAGAAACGTCGGCAAAATCGACGACGCAGACGGAATAGGCGAGGTAGGCAACGCTAAATGCGGAGATATAATGAAGATATATCTCAAAATAGAAAACGACATTATAGTAGACGTTAAATTCAATACCTTCGGTTGCGGTAGCGCCATTGCTTCCAGCTCTATGGCAACGGAGCTTATTAAGGGCAAGCCCTTAAAAGAGGCTTTAACCTTGACAAACAAAGCCGTTGCCGAAGCATTGGACGGACTGCCCGCACATAAGATGCACTGCTCCGTTCTTGCGGAAGAGGCTATCCGTTCTGCCATAAAGGACTATTACGACAAGCACGGAATAGCTTACGACAAGGCGGAATTCCCCGACCCTACGGACGAGGAAGAAGAACACCATTTTGAAGAAGACTGAAATTAAAAGTAAAGGGCGGATTTAATATCCGCCTTTTTTGTAACTTTGGGTTGAAATGTTTGCTATTTGGTGTTATAATAGTAAACAGAGTAATTTCGTCAATTTTTACGGAGTAAACGATGGACAAACCCAGAGTGCTATTCCCGTTTACCGAAGCGGGACTGGGGCATATTATGCCGATGAACAGCATCGCCGACGAGTTTGAAAAGCGTTACGGCGATAAGGTGGAGTGCGTGCGCTCTAACTTTTTTGCGGACAGCGGAAATAAAAATCTTAAAATATTCGAAGACAGGCTGGCAAGTGAAGTCGTTCACCACAACAAACACACGGCTTACGGCTTCTTTGCAACCTTTAATATGGAGTTCTGGGGCGTCAGACTTTCGACCTGGGGTACGATGAAGTTCTTAAAACTCGGTTCAAGAAAGCCCGGCTATAAGTATATGGACGAGTTGAAGCCAGACCTGGTCGTAAGCACCCACTGGGCGACTAACTATTACGCCAAAAAGTGTAAGTGCAAACCCCTTACCGTTATGTACTGCCCGGACGCGCACGTCAACCCTCTTTTCAGGTACCCCTGCGACATTGCAATGGTTTCAAACAGGGCTGGCTATGACACGGCTATAAAACGCCACCCGAGAAGATTGAATAAAGAAAACTTTAAACTCGTTCCCTTTTTAATCAGGGAAGAAGCCTTTACGATACACGCCACCAAGCAAGAGGCAAGGGCAAAATTAGGGTTTGACGAGAACAAGTTTACAATAGTGCTTGCGGAAGGCGGTTACGGCATAGGTAAAATGACGGATATCTGCAAGCTTATAATAGAGCGTGATTTGCCCGTAAACGTCGTTGCGGTCTGCGGAAGAAACGAAGAGCTTTATAAGGAATTTTTAACCGTAAAAACCAAGGGTAATACAAATTTTTACCCTATGGGGCTTATAGACAATATGTTTGAGGTGCTTTCCTGTGCAGACCTGTTCTGCGGAAAGTCCGGCGCGAGTATGTCGGCTGAGCCTTGCTTTTTCGGCGTTCCGCAGATAATAACAAAGTACGCAACCAACATCGAAAGGTACATCGGCAAATACTACGTTGAAATTGTAGGTAGCGCTTTAAAAATATTCAAGCCCGAAAAAGTGGTTGATAAGATAGAAGAATTTTTGCGTGAGCCTGAAAAGTTAGAGCCTTTCAGACAGAACGCCTTAGCCCAACACAAAAACTACGGTGCGGAGGAATGCGCAAAAATAATTTTTGATTTACTTTGCACCAAATTCCCGCATTTAAAAGAATAATAAAGGCTTCTCTTAAAGAGAAGCCTTTTTAATTTAATTATCGTCCTTTAACCCTAATAAATAGTCCGAACTTTCATCAAGTAAAATACATAACTTATAAAGTAAATCAACAGAAGGTAAGTTCTCACCTTTCTTCCAGTTAGTTATGTTGCTTTCTGCAATATTTAAAGCATTGGCTAATTCTTTTTGAGAGAACCCGCTATGGTTTAGCGCCTCGGCAAATCGCGTACTAAATTTCATAAATTCAGTTTAACACAATTACTCAAAAATGTTTGACAAATTCAGCTGTACTGAATTATAATAATATTATTCAGATTAACTGAATTTTAATGGTGGGTTTATGGAAGACAATCAGGAATTCTATTCGTCTTGTACAAATTGTAAATATTTTGTCCAACATTACAGAAAAGACGGTATGTATTATAAAAAAGTAAATTGTGGGCATTGCTTGAATTTTAGGCTTAAAATGGATATGAGGAAAAGTTTTCCTTTTATTAACGGTTGCGAAAAATGGGAGGAAGACGTAACGACTTCCCAAAACTATGAAGAGGTTATTGCAAACGCAGTTAATTATATGGCGAGTAGTTTGCCTGCAATACAGATATTTATACACGACTATATAACAAAGAAATAAATCTTTGCCCGCCCGCGCCTTGTGCGCGGGCGGGCTTGTCATATTAAGGGACAAACCCGAATACCTTAATTAAGAAGCATTAAAGAGGTATTTTATGGCAAATTTTTGTTTTGAAGAGGCGGGGCAAACGCTTGCAAAACTTAAATCTTCTCCGTCGGGTTTAAGCCTTGCAGAGGCGAACGCAAGGCTTACGACCTACGGCAAAAACGAGCTTGAAAAGGGTAAAAGCACGGGTATTGTAAAGCTTTTCTTTTCCCAGTTCAAGGACTTTATGACCGTTCTTTTAATAGTTGCGGCGGCCGTTTCGGGGCTTATAGCCTTTCTTTCAAAGGACACGAACGACCTGACGGATACGTTCATAATTCTTTCTATAATCTTTTTGAACGCGCTTGTCGGCACAATCCAGCAGTACAGGGCGGACAAGGCAATTGAAAATTTAAAAAAACTGTCCGCAAGTACCTGCAAGGTCAGGCGTGAGGGCAAGGAATACGTTATCCCCAACGAGGAGCTGACCGTCGGCGACATTGTGCTTTTGGAAGAGGGCGACGTTATCCCCGCCGATTGCAGAATAGTGGAGTGTAATTCCCTGGTTTGCGACGAGTCCGCCCTAACGGGCGAAAGCGCAGGCGTTGAAAAGGACGAGAAGCGTATACACGGCAACAACGTTGCTTTGGGAAATATGAAAAATACGTTGTTCGGCTCTACATACGTTACGCGCGGTAACGCAAGCGCAGTCGTAACAGCCGTTGGTATGCAGACGGAAATGGGCAAAATTGCAACTATGTTGCAGGGCGGAAAAGCCTCTAAAACGCCCCTTGAAAACAGCTTGGATAAGCTGGGTAAAATAATTTCTGCATTCGTTCTTGCCGTTACCGCAGTAATTTTTATTATGGGCATATTCGTACGCGACGACGAAGTTTTAAAGAACTTTATGACCTCCGTCGCAATAGCCGTCGCGGCAATCCCCGAAGGCTTGCCCGCCGTCGTAACTATCATAATGGCTATGGGCGTGCAGAAAATGAGCAAAAAAGGCGTGGTTATAAGGAAGTTAAAATCCGTTGAAACGCTTGGAAGTTGCTCTGTAATTTGCACCGACAAAACGGGTACATTGACGCAAAACAAGCTCAAAGTCGTAACGTCTTTTTGCGACGGAAAAAGGCGTTCAATCGAGGATATGTCGGGGGTAAACGCAAAATTATTGCAGTGTATGACCGTCTGCACCGGCGTAAAAGGCGACAAGGGCAACTACATCGGCGACCCTACGGAAGTAGCTTTAAAAGTGTGCGCGGACGAGTGCGGATACGGTGCGTCTTTCATAAGGCTTAAAGAAGCGCCCTTTACCTCTGAAAGAAAGATGATGACCGTCTGCGCGGAAATAGAAGGGCAAAGACTTTCCTTTACCAAAGG
>JAAUYS010000184.1 GCA_014804995.1 Clostridia bacterium | reverse complement strand
TGTCCTTCCACCAGAACCCAATATCCGGTATCTTCTTTCGCAATAAACAACCCTTCATACCTCCGTGGCATATCCCCGTGACTGCTTACAATCACCTTCTCACCCCATTCAAGGGGCTTGTTGCTATCCTGCATGGTGTCCTCCTACACAACTGTGAAGTCCGTTCCAACCTCTGCCTCGGCATCCAAAGGGCAACCCGTGAGCCACGGAGGAACCGCCCTCATGTGCCGCACCATAGCCCGTGCCGTAGTATCAGCCTGTGCTTCCAGTACAACTGTTGCCCATGAGTCGTGGATGTTTGCCTTGAGCGCGATGCCTGCCTCCTCCATCCTGCACGCCTGATACATCAGTGTCTGGAAGGCAAGAGCTTGGCAGAGGTTTTCATCCAAGGCGCTCCCATAGATGCGCCGGGGGACCAAGTTCTTCCCGAGCTTGAAGTCATAGACAATATTGTCTTCGCTATCCACACGAAGCCCCGGATACCGCAGAATATACCCGGACGGGAGCTTGATGGATGGAACCTTCTTCGCAAGAGGTCCAAGCCGCATCATTCCATACTCGAAAGTGTCACCATTGGGGCCACCGAACTTGCCACTGCCTCCGGTAATCATCGCCTTCAGCACCTGCCCGCACAGTTTCCAGAAGTAGACAATGGATGAATTGTTCTGGCGGTAGATACTGTGATACCTCTCGGCAATCAGCCTGTGCTCGTCCTTGCTCTCCGCAAGGTGCATCCCTTGCCGGAGCAGGGTGACGGCGAACTTCTCCGCCGATGTGCCGTACCCGCAGGCGAGCAGCAACTGCTTCGCTACATTACGAAGTTTCTTGCAATGTTTGTCCCCGGACTTGGCTCCATCGTGAATCTGCATGGCAGTGTACTGACTGTCGAAGTGTACCGCAAGTTCCGCATACGGGTCACGGCCAGCCCGGAGCACTTCAAGCAGGTCCTGCTGTTGCGCCATCCATGCGTTCACACGAAGCTCGACCTGCGAGCTGTCCGCAGCCACAATGACATACCCAGCAGGAGCCTTGATACTCTTGCGAAGGACGAGATGCGCAGGATTACGCTTGCTCAGGTTCTGAATCTGCACACCATCACTCTTGCCTTCACTCACACCAGCAGAGTATCTGCTCGTGTGTGCCTTGAACGCTGAGAGCATGATGGGAAGCGGCTTGTGCTGACGGGCAAACTTGAGCAGTGTCTCCGCACGGGAGCGCAGGATGCTACTGTTGAACTCAAGCCTTGTCTCGACCAACAACCTCACTCGGGGGTCTTCGTGTTCCCGGAGTTCGAGGAAGTCGAGGTCAGATTTGGAAAAGGCATAAGTTCGCACCCCATGTTCTCTAAGCTCCACCAACTGCCTCTGGAGAACGCTTCGACTATCTCCCGCATCTTGCGCTCGAACTCCGCATCGGGCAGTTTCAGTAATTCCGCCGAAAATATTATCGCCCCTGCCGAGCGTCGCAATTTGAGCTTCAATCTTGGCAATCGCAGTGGCAGTCTTTTTCTCCGACAACTTTGTCGGCGGCTCAACCCCAAGCGCCCTAAGCATCTCCGCAAACTTGTCCGCACTCCGCAGGGCTTGGAAGAACTCAGTGAGACTCCCGAAGTGGAACAGGGACATGACTTTCTGTCTGGCATCCTCCGCCTCCGCATCCAACTGTCTGATATACTCGTCGAGCATGACTTCATCGAGCACGAACACCGGCTCCGTCGCCATGCGAGCCGTGATGGACATGAACTTGAGCGCATCATCCGTCATATACGGAATCATCGCCTGCATGTTCGCCCGGCACTGGTTCACATCATCCGCGCAGTACCCACGGAAAAACTGCTGCTCTTGAAGAGAAAACTCTTTCGGATACTGCTTGCCGTCACTCACCACTGTGCCCGCTTTTTTGACACCGTTGCCAAGTAACTCCGTCAGGACAGCGTGCGACTCGCCACCGAGCCGGGCAATGCCACACCAACGGGCCATCCATATGGTATCCCAGATATGTTGTGGATGAAACCCATATCGCTCGGACAAGATAAGCGCGTCAAAGCCGCCGATATTGTGCCCAATGTAAGCATCAGTTGTGTTGAACTTGCTGATAGCAGAAGCGCAGTTGTCAAACACCTGTGCCGGAGCGCCGTTAACTGACACGCCAATCATCTGTGCATCGAATCTGGGGTCGCGGATATACTCGACAGGACCCATCTTCGAGAGCGTGTAGTCCTTGCTGCTCCAGAATGTTTCAAAGTCCAGCACGTTGATGTTCATTGTTTCTTTCCCCGCACCGGAGTTGTCAGTGCTCTCTTAATAGACCAGCCAAGTCTCATGCGAGTGCGCACGAGTGATGGATACACACCATGCTTGTCACAAAGTTCTTTAATGGTCATCCCCCTGCGCCGTGCATAGTACAACAAGGAAGATTTATAGTTCTCCGGGTTATCAATAAACCAGCTCTTAATTCGTGCCCACAGTCCCATGTCTATAACCCCCCATATTCCTCGTTTAGCATACGCCAAGCAACCACAATGACATCCCAGAGTTCTGCCTCTCGTGCTGGTGTACCCGGCGCAGTTTCTTCAACCTCTTTCACTTCATCTTTCAGCGCAACCAGTGCCTCATCTTCAGTATACCCGACATGAGGATGTTTGCACCGGGCGACTGTAAGCCAAGCCGCGAGCAGGCGTTCCATATCTTCGCCATGAGCAAAATCCCCATTCCCCAAATCCGTATAAAAACTCATAATTCCTCCTTAGAAATGCGGCCCCGCCAGATACCCTGACGGAGCCGCGCCCTGTGCCATAGCTCTGTGTTTGCCTACAGCAGAGATTGGCAGTGCCTCGGGAGGCGTACCCATCAGCACAGGGAAAATTATTTCGGGAAAGTTGCCACCAGAAGTTTATACGCATCATCCGAGAGCATGTGGGCAAAGTCCACAAGCTCGGCAGGATACTTCGCCCGGGCAGTGTCGAGGTCGATACTGCGAATCTCAGTCACAACAGGGCCAGTCGCTTCCACCCCTTGCCATGCATAGGGCTTCCACGTGTCCGCACTGTCGTCATAGATGCAGAAGCTGCTCATGGCGACAGGTGTGCTCACGGGGGGGTATGCCGCAACTGTCTCAGGTTCAGCAGGTTCACCTTCGGGAGCAACGGGGTCAGGCTCCTCGACCGGCTTTTTCTTGGAGGAGCGCTTCTTGGGGGCTGACATGGCGAGCGCATCCACGCGCTTGGCGAGTTCTGCGAGCGCAGCCTTCGCCTGCTCACATTCCCATTCCGCCTTGTCAGCTTTCCACTCCGCCATGCGCACCTTGTCGATGAGCTTGGGAATAGTCCACTGAACAACCGTATCCAGATTGTTCGTGGTCGCAGGTTTCGTCGCCGGAGCAATGGGCTTCGGCTTTTCCACAGGAAACTCAATCGGATTCTCATTCATGGTCTCACCTCTTGGTCGTATATCTACGGCTATTCGTGGAGATTGTCAACCCTACAAAGCCGCCGCCACATCATACGAGAAAAAAAAATGTTCCGGCAGGTCCTTCCCGGACTCCTGCCTCACCATGGCCCGAAGCAACTCAGGCATCCGCTTGACCAAATCAATCTTTTCATCAGGCTCAACCCGCAGGCGGCGGCAAAGGTTCTTCACATACCCCTCCCTGTTCCCTTCAGCGAAGCGAGCCACGAGCTCCTCTACCGTGGACACCTTGTGCTCCCGGGCATAGGTCCGAAGGACCAGAGCACCAGCCCGGATGCCATACTCCTGCGTCGTGAACTGCGCATGGCCGAACTTGTCAGTTCCGACTTGCCCTTTCCACATGCCGCCGTTGGCCGGCTTCTTCACATTGAGCGGATTGCGGTTCTTTTCAGCCAATGTCTGGGGCTCTTCCACATCAATAACCACCTCAGGCATGGGTTGCTTGGCGACAGGAAGTGTGCACGCCACTTCCTTGAGCATGTGGCGTGCATGGGCAAGCTCCTCACGAGCCGCATCAGCCCCGCACGCCACATCCCACGCTGTGTACAGCCCGAGAACGGCCACACCCAGTGTCAACATCTTCATTCCCCACCATCCCGACGGTCAATATAATTATTCAAAGCGATTTTCATCACGCCCCGGGCCAAGATAGCGAACTCCTCATTGTTTGGCCTCTCATCCAGCAGGCGGTCTGCTATAATATCGAGGCCTTCAATCACCGCTGCGAGAGCATTACTTATGACATCGAAATGTTCCGCACCAGTACCTTGCACTGCGTAGTTGCTTTCCTTGGTCTCCGCATCAACCGTGATAACAAACTTCCCTTCCATCTCATCTTCTCCTTTTTGTTTTTACCAGAGCCCTTGTGAGTCCATCATCCCAAATGTGACGACCTCGGGTTCCAGTAGAGGTTTTGATTTAATCTCAGATTTCTTTGCAGGCTCTGTCCCTACTCGCAATACAGCATCCAAAGAAAAATACAACGCTTGCTTGTTAACACATCTGACCTGCACCGCGCCATATTTTACACCGCATACCACACCTATTGTACCTACTAAATCTCGCGTTGAACCCTCCACCCCGATAGCAGGCTTGAGTATCTGTACTCTATCACCACTCGCATACTCCACACCACTCACCTCCTACCACAGCCCATGTGAATCCATCACACCAAATTCCACAGGTCCGGTGTCCTCTTCAACAGTTTTCTTATTACTCCCTTTCGGGGGACAACGCTCCAGCGCAAAAGAGGGGAACCTGTAATATTCAAACTCACTCCACGAAGTATCAAGTCGGCAATCGCCATCGCTGTCTATATTATTTATGGTGAATATTCCCCCAACGAGCAGCTCCATATTGGGCTGGAATCTGCATTTTGTTCCATTCTCCCTGTCCTTCCATCTATGAACCTTCACCAAGTCTCCGACTTTCAAATCCGTATTCATCATACCCTCCTACCACAGCCCGTGCGAATCTATAACACCAAATTCCACAGGCTCTGGCGGCGTTTCAACTGCCTCCACGTCAATAACACTCTCTGGCTTTCCCGGAGTGACTTTCTCCAGAGCAAAGCCCGGGTAATACCAGACTCTATCTATTGGAGCATCGAACTCAACCTTGTAACAATTGAGGCGTGTGCTCGATGCAATACCTCCTATATCTATAACCTTTCCTACAGCACCCACTGTGTTATCCATCTCACCCATGGAGTTACGACATGGTCCACTGGCCGCATAAGCCTCCTTATCCTCCCACATCCGAAGCACACGGACATAATCGCCGACTTGGATTTTCTCCTTCTCTGGATTGCCACCGACTTTCTGTAATGACTTCCACGGATAACTCCACCAGTCATTATCATCAAACACAATACGCGCGGACTCTCGCTCCCATGCAACAGATTCAACAGTACCAATAGTACCTATTCTTTTTCTGGAAGCCTCCGTAACGCCATAATTCCCGGGCGCTACATCCAAGACACGCACCCGGTCCCCGACCTCCATCAGCTTACTCATCGCTCTCGCCTCCTACCACAGTCCATACGAACTCACAATTCCAAACTCCACAGGTTCTGCGGGTTCAGGTTTCGTAGACTTCGTGACGACACTATCTGAAGGAAAAGCCACTGATTCCATAGGGAACC
>JAAUYS010000183.1 GCA_014804995.1 Clostridia bacterium | reverse complement strand
TGGATTTGGAACTTCTTCGTCTGTAAAGGTGAAGGGGATAGACTCCGGTAAAATTTCATCTGCAATCATACCAAGTTTTCCTTCGTCAGTAAAATAATGAACTGCGACTAATCTGTTTTTAAGTATCGGTAAAACGTATCTTTTGAAAATGACAGAACAATCTTCGTCGCCGTCTTCGTGGGAATGGCTGCCTAAATATTCAATAAGCAATTCTCCGTCCCAATATGATACTGCAAGAGAAAGAAAGTCCGTTTCGTTTTTTATAACGCCGAAGTGTTGAGTTTTACCTTCAAAATCTTGCGTTTCAAGCACAAAGCGTTCTGCGCGGTTTTCTTTTTCTATCAGTGCGTTTAAACCGTCAATAAGTTTTAAAAGTTCTTGCATAAATCTGCCCTCCGTATGAACATTAAATACTACTATAAGATAAAGAAAAAGTCAACAGGCTGATAAAATATTTTTAAAAACTGCCGTTTATAGTTTGTCTATAAATAAACTTTGTGTTATTATGAATATATAATTTTTTTGAGGAAAGAAAATGTCGAGTTTAAAAGTTACAGGCGTAAATAAAGTTTATCCCTCAGGGGAAACTGCCCTTTACGATATAAATTTAGAGGCGAACGATAAAGAATTTCTTGTAATCGCTGGTGCGGACGGTAGCGGTAAGTCTTCACTTCTCCGCGTAATCGCAGGGCTTGAGGACGCGTCCTCCGGTACGGTCTTTATAGACGATAAGGATATGACCGAAGTAGAACCCAAAAACAGGGATATCGCAATGGTCTTCCAAAGCAGTACTTTATATCCCTCTTTAAACGTGTTCGACAATATGGCTTTCGGTTTAAGACTGAGAAAAGCCCCCGAAGCGTTGGTGCAGGAGAGGGTAAAGGCGGTTGCAACCATTTTGGGACTTAACGAGGTGTTATACCGCAAACCCAAGGTTTTAACCACGGTTGCAAAACAGCGCGTTGCTATCGGCAGGGCGATAGTGAGAGAGCCTAAGTTGTACCTTTTTGACGAGCCGTTGTCCGGTCTTGACGAAAAGCTCAGGGCAGATATGCTCAACGTAATCGTAAACTTGCAGGCAAGGCTTGAAGGTTCTTTTATCTACGCAACCAAAAACCTTTCCGAGGCTATGACGATAGGCACGAGAATAGTAGTTATGAAGCAGGGCTTCGTACAGCAGGTTGACACGCCCGCAAACCTTTACGACTACCCTGCAAACACTTACGTTGCATTCTATATCGGCGCGCCCACAATTAACTTTATAAAGAAAGTTAAAATTGAAAAGATTGAGGGCGGTTACGTTGCTAAATTCGACGGCGGAAGCCTTACCTTGCACGAGAATACGGTTGCAAGATTTGAAAAGATAGAAGAGTACGCTAACAGTGGCGCGTACGTTACTTTGGGTATTCGCCCCGAAGATATAAAGGTTGAAAAAGAGGGAGAGCTTAAAGCTACTTACGACGGCGCGGTTAAAAACGCCGAAGCTTACGCGGAAGTAAACCTTAATGCAAACACCCCGCTTACGGTAACCTGCAACGCGCAGGCGCAAAAGGGACAGGAGCTTACCTTAAAAGTCGATACGGCAAGACTTTACGTCTTTGACGCGGTAACTTGCCTTACCCTTTTAAATAGGGACGCGGGCTATAAAGTAACGGGCTTGCCCAATGCGGACTTCGTTCCCCTTGCCTTTAACGAGGAAGAGGAAATTCACGAAAGGTTGAAGCCCAAAAAACAGTCGAAAAAGAAATAAAGATTATAAGCCCCCGACTTAAACGGGGGTTTAAGTTTAACTTTTTAAGGCGATAAATAACGCGTTGGATTATGGAAATTATTTTGGACGCGTTTTGGGATACGTTAAAGGTATTTCCCTTTCTCTTTCTTATTTACGTATTGATTGAGATTTTGGAGCACCGCACCAAGCTTACCCAAAACGAGAAAATTTTACAGGGCGGTTTTGCGCCGTTAATCGGCTCTGCTACGGGGCTTATTCCCCAGTGCGGATTTTCCGTAATGGCGTCTAAGCTGTACGACAGGGGCTTTATACGCACGGGTACAATTTTAGCCGTGTTTATAGCCACGTCCGACGAGGCTCTTATTATTTTAATTTCCGACGTAACCTCTGCGCACGCGGTTATGCCGTTGGTGCTTATTAAGCTTTTGGTTTCCGTTGCGGTGGGGTATCTTGCGAACTTTATTCTTCCGAAAGAAAAGCTTTCAGACGTAGGCGCAACGCACGACGTGGACGCGCACTTCTGCTGTTCGGAACACGACGGGGGAATGATAGGGGAGAGTTCCGACTTTAAAACTTACTTTTTTACCCCGATGCTTCACTCTTTGAAAATTGCCGCCTATCTTTTGATAGTAAACCTTGTTTTCGGTTACATTATAGACGTGGTCGGCGGGGTGGACGCAATTACCGCAAACGCGCTTCAGGGCGGGGCGTACGTTCAACCGCTTATTACGGGAGTTATCGGGCTTATTCCGAACTGCGCTTCAAGCGTCATTTTGACGGGCGCATATATAAACGGCGCGATTACCTTCGGCAGTCTTGTCGGCGGGCTTTGCTCTAACGCGGGGCTGGGGCTTGTGGTTCTTTTCAGAAACACTAAAAGGTTGAAAAGAAATATACTTTTAGTTGTCGTTCTTTACCTTGTCGGCGCGGTAACGGGTATAGTGATAAACGCAATAATGATTGCAACGAATATGATTTAACTTAAAATTATTCTCCCCGTGGGCAAGAAGCCCGCGGGCTTTTTTATTGTAAGGCGCTTAAAACGGTTGAAAAATTTTTCAGCGTGTGGTATTATACTTAAAAGTATAAATTAAGGAATTTTTATGGCTTTAAACGTAACCAACCTCGAAGGCAACGAAATTGCCGACGATTATTTGAGAAAGAGCGTTCCTCAGGGCAGATGGAGCGACACCTGGTATGTATTCAAGTCCAACTTTATGAAGTTGGTGCTTATCAATATTTTCGTTTTGATTACCTTTGCCCCCGGCATAGGCATTATGATATTCCGTTCGGCGTATATTAAGATGCTGGGCGACGTTTATCCTTTCAATTCAACCGCGCTTATAAACTTCTTCGATAACACCGTGGGCTTGGCTGAAAGGCTGACGCTTTCCGCGGATATTCTCTTTTACGCGGGGCTTATAATAGCTGGACTTATAGCTTCCGTAGGCATTGCCGGCGCAAGCTATTCTATAAGAAAAATCGTCAACACGCACGGAGAGTTTTCCATAAAATCGTTCTTCCACGGAATAAAGGTATGCTATTTCAACACCGTATTCCCCGTAACGATATTTATGCTTTTCTTCTTTGCAACCAAGCTTATAGGCGACTGGTCGGGCGTAATAAGCGCAACGGGCGGTAACTCCGCCGGCGCTATCACGGCTTATGTTTTCATAATAATCGCACTCGTCCTTGTCGGCATTTACTGCGCCTGGATATTTGCGGTTGGTACAAGCTACCGTTTAAAGCTTTCTCAGCTTTTCAAAAACTCCTTCGTTCTCTTGTTGGGAACGGTTATCCAAACGGTGTTTATGGCGGGCTTCTCGCTCATACCCGTTTGGCTGTATATGATAGGCGGAGCTGTGAGAGTTATCTCTTACGTTATCTTCATATTCATAGGCTTCTCGTTTATAATTCTCTGCTGGACGGGCTTTACGCAGTGGGCTTTCGACGCGTACGTCAACCCCAGCCTTAAAGCCGTTGCCGAAGAAAAAAAGGCGCAGAGAACCAAGGAAGAAATCGTGGAGGACGACAAACAGCGTGCGCGTGAGCTTCTTGCCTGCGGTAAAAGCGAGCTTATCGCCCGCCCCATAATGCCCATCGCATCGGAGGCGGTTGTATCCGGCCTCGGCGCAACGTTCACAAGGGCTGACCTCTCTTCCGTAACCGAAAGCAAGCAAAAGCTCGGCTCTGATATCAACGCGTACGAAGAAGAGCATAAGAACGATACCGTCTTCGTAGAATACAATAAGCTGTTTGCAGAGCGCGAAAAGGCACTTCAATCCGAGACGGACAAGAAGGGCAAAAAGAAGAAGAAAATCAGCTCGGACAATCTTTTAAAATGAGCGGTAAAAGACCTTACTCCGCCTTGGGCGGGGCATTTGAATACCTCAACGACGACTGCGACTATGAGAGATGGTCGCAGTATTTAATTGAAAAGCTAAAAGTTTTAAACGCAGGAGCTACGGGGCTTGACGCGGGTTGCGGTAACGGGTATTTTACCCGCGCGTTTACAAAAGCGGGCTACAAAATGCAGGGTATGGATATCTCGCCCGAAATGCTTTCAACTGCGGTTGAGCTTGCGCGCAAAGAGGGAATAAACCCCGAATTTTTACTCGGCGATATAACCAAACTAAACTTGTACGCAAAGCCCGATTTCATAATCGCCGTAAACGACTGTTTAAACTACGTCGCGCAAACTAAAATTTTGCAGACCTTTAAAAGGATAAACAAAAACCTTAAAAAGGGCGGGCTTTTTATCTTTGATATAAGCAGTGAAGAAAAGCTGAAAAACGAAATTGCCAACAACCTTTTCGCCGATGACGGAGAGGACATAACCTGGCTGTGGTTCAACCGCCTTAAAGAGGACAGGGTTGAAATGGACGTAACGGTATTTACAAGGCGGGCGGACGGCTCTTACGAACGCGCCGACGAAACGCAGACCCAGTATATCCACCGCGAGCAGGATTTAACTTCCGCTCTCGAAGAAGCCGGCTTTACCGTTCAGACGGAAGGGCATTTAGGTGGTTCTAAAAAACAAAGAATAAACTTTATCTGTAAAAAACTATGAACTTACTTTACAAGGCGTTAGTGTACGATAACCAAGTTTCTCTATCCGTTCTGGATACTAAAATGCTTGTTGACGACGCAATTAAAACACATAACCTTTCCGATAACGCGGGCGAGCTTTTGGGTGAGCTTTTGACGGCGTGCGCATATATGGCGGGTTGCCTTAAAAGCGACAGGGGCGCAGTTTCAATTACCGTTAAATCGGGCGACGGAAGCGCAACCGCAAGCGTTTCGGGCGATAAGGACGGACACATTCGCGGTTATATAGACGGCGCGGAACACGGGCTTAAAGGCGGGTTTATGACCGTTGTAAAAGACGACGGGTTTTTCCGTCCCTTCGTCGGTACTTGCGAGCTGAAAAGCCAAAGCGTTTCAGAAAACTTAATGCAGTACTTCCATATGAGCGAGCAGATAGAAACCGCAGTTGCAATAGGCGTCAAGGTCAGGGACGGCAAGTGCCTGGTTGCGGGCGGGGTTGTAATGCAACTTCTTCCCGGAACGTCGGAAGAGAATATGGACAGGGCGGAAAACGCTATGCAGAACTTCGTTGACGTGTGTAGCGTTCTTGAAGAAAAAGGTGCGCAGGGCATTGTTGACGGTTACTTCGGCGAAGACTACGTCAGGACTTATCTCACTTTCCCCGAATATAAGTGCAATTGTTCGCGCAAAAAAATAGAGGGGATAATTTTCTCCCTCGGCAAAGACGAGGCTTTAAAAATCGCAAAGGAAGAGGGCAGTATTAAAGTTCACTGCCACTACTGCAACACCGACCACGTATTCAGCGCGGACGAGGTTGAAGCGTTTTTTGTAAATTCTGATACATAAACTATGGGAAAAATTACGAAGATTGACCTCTCCGACGACAGGCTGATATCCGTTGCGTCGGACTTGGTTGACGCTCACAACTATATAGGTGCGTTGAAGATTTTAAATAAAAATGCA
>JAAUYS010000182.1 GCA_014804995.1 Clostridia bacterium | reverse complement strand
GCACCGTTCACGTCATTGAAATTGCCAACGATTTAAACTTAGGCTATTACACGCTAAGCAGTGCGGTAAAGAGTAGCGGTATGGTCAGTGACTTCGCTTCCAAAATCAACAATTTAAAAGACTATCTCTACGTTTCCGATAATTTTGCGGAAAACGGTATTTCCCAAATTAAAGTTGAAAATACTTCAAAACTTTTAATTTATTCCAAGAACGGCGCAAAGCTCACCCACTGCGGGTTTAAACTTACATGCGATAACAACGTAGGTTTCAGAAAGATACAATTCGACGAAATGTGGCAGTGGGAGGACGGCACTACCGAAGCAAGCAAGATAGGCGACTACGACTGGTTCGGCTGGGCATATTTTAAAATAGCTTTTTGCGGATATATCTGGATTGACCACTGCACATTCGGCAAGTCCTACGACGGGCAAATAGACGTTTCTAACCCCGTCTACGACGCCGATGCGGGAACGGCTTTCCGCGCCCCCTACGGCGCAGACGGCAAGACGGGCGTGCATATTTCCTGGTGTAACTTCAATGCGGGAAGCGACGACGAGAACGGCTATATCTACAAAATGATGTCTGCAATAGAAGAGGACTACCAAGCCCATAAAAATACGGCGGAAGAGGGGTATGTTTCAAAACACGCCTATTACGACGTTTTAAGGAATAACGGCGCAAGTTTTGAGGACATTTTGTACGGAATAGCCATTCCCCAGAAAAAGGGCTTCTTGTGCGGGGACAGCGGTGATAAGTTTGAGTACAACTTAAAGTTAAACGTTTCCTTTGCAAACTGCATCTTTAAAAACCTTGAAGACAGACTTCCCAAGCTCCGTGGCGGAAACGCCTATATGTACAACTGCATTGTTGACAGCTCGCGGTACTACGGTTACCGCACAAAACTCAGAAGCATAGGCGCAAAAGATATTGTAACAAGAGTAAACAGCAGTTGGAAGTGCGGGCTTGTATCGCAGGGCATCGTCTGCGGTAACGGCGGAAGCGTTAAAGCGGAAAATTGCATTTTCAAAGGCATAGCGGAGCTATTAAAAAATAACGACAGCACCCCCGCAGGCGGTACGGTAAACGGCGGTTATCAGCTTGTAAATTGCAGTTATCAGGCGGGTGAGACCGATACCGTATATATAGGTTCTTCGTCGGATGTGGGCAATAAGTTTGCAAACAGTTCGTCATCTGTTTTAAAAACCGATTATTTCTCTTGGCATACGGAGGACGGCGAAGCGCCCTTTACGGTAGTTGCCGTAGAACTTGACAAATTGCCTTCGTTTATAGAAGAAACCAACGCAAAAGTAAAAAGCGGTGAAATTGCTTTAAACTTATTAAAACCTTTATTTACTGTATAAAAATAAAAAAGGACGGCTTAAAAAGCCGTCCTTTTTTTAAACGATAATCATTAGCATTAACCGTAAAGAGCCGAGTGCGGTAATTAGCGTCGGTATTGCAACCGTTACCCCGATTTTTAAAAAGTCTAGATAGCCGAACTTAACCCCTTGCTTATTTAAAATATTGCTCCACATAATTCCGGCAAGCGCGCCTATGGGCGTAAACAGCGCGCCTATGTTAGAGCCGATTATAGTTGCAAAAACGGCAGAAGTACCTGCGACACCGCCCGTTGACTGCATTATTGAAGAGAATAACACGCTCATAGGTATGTTGTTTATCAAGTTAGACGCAATAAACGAAGCCGTTCCATATTTTAAAACAGGCAGGCTTTCGCCGAATAACGCCCCGATAGCGGAGGTAACGCCTTGTTCGTTCAATACGACTATTAAAACGAACATTGAAATGACGAAGGGAATTAGCTGGTACGGCGCACGCTTTAAGCACCCCAACAAAGCGCAGGGCTTTTGCCGTCTTACTATGGCAATCACGCCAGAAATTATAAACAAGCTACCGACCACGCAAAGGGATACGAGCCACATTTCAATATTTATATAAGAGCCGATTGCAAGAAGTATAGTGCAAACTGCAAGATGCACAATTCCCACCCAAAGTGAAAGCTTGTCTTTTATAATAACTTCTTCGGCTTCGCCCTCGATAGGCGTTGCAAGCTTTTTGCGGAATAAAAGGTACAAAGCAATAAAGGCAACTACCCCCGATAAAACTGTGGGAACGATACTTATTTTTAAATAGGAAATAAAGTCTATTCCGCAGGCGGTTGCAAGGTAAATATTTGTAGGGTTACCTATAATAAGCGCCATACTCCAAGTGTTGGCGGCTACGAATTCTGCCGCAAGGTAGGGGGTGGGGTTGATTTTTGCGTTCTTGGCAAAGTAGCAGATAAACGGCGTGAACGACAAAATTATTACGTCGTTAGAGGTAAATACCGTCAAAACAGAAACCGTTACGTACAAGTAAAAAAACAGCTTCTTTTGCCCTGTTTTAGCTCTCTTTAAGGCAACGCCCGCAAGAAAGCGGAAAAAGCCGAGTTCGTCAAGAAAGATTGACAGCACGGTCATCGAAATAAACAGGACCAGTATCTTTACAGGGTTTATCGCCGTGTCGGAAACAAGCGCCTGACCAACGGTACCAATGTCCGCCTGCCCGCAGGCAAGCAGTATTATTGCGCCCAGTAGCGTTATTAACCAATAGGTATCTATTGAAATTTTACCCAATTTAATTTTAGGGAAAAACAGTATGCTCAGTATCATTGCGATACAGGTTACACCGCATACAATTAATGAAAGTATCATACGTGCAACTGAAATATTATCAAACCCCGCCCAATTTGTCAACGGAATAAAAAATCGGCTTCCCACGAAGCCGATTTTTTGCTTTTTTTATTGATTTTACTTTGTCATAGCTTCCTGTACGGCAACTGCTACTGCAACCGTTGCGCCAACCATAGGGTTGTTGCCCATTCCGATAAGTCCCATCATCTCAACGTGAGCGGGAACTGAGGAAGAGCCTGCGAACTGTGCGTCGGAGTGCATTCTGCCCATAGTGTCGGTCATACCGTAAGAGGAAGGACCTGCACCCATATTGTCGGGGTGCAAGGTTCTGCCCGTACCGCCACCGGACGCAACCGAGAAGTACTTAATGCCGTTCTCGTTACACCACTTCTTATAAGTGCCTGCAACGGGGTGCTGGAAGCGGGTGGGGTTGGTGGAGTTACCGGTAATAGAAACGGAAACGTTTTCCATCTTCATAATGGCAACGCCTTCGGGAACGTTATCCGCGCCGTAACACTTAACCTTAGCACGGGGACCGTCGGAGAACGCTACGCTGTCAACAACCTTAACCGTTTCGGTGTAGGGGTCGAATACCGTTCTGCAATAGGTGAAGCCGTTAATTCTTGAAATGATATACGCCGCGTCTTTGCCAAGTCCGTTAAGGATAACTCTCAAAGGCTTTTTACGTACCTTGTTTGCGTTTTCAGCAATTTTAATCGCGCCTTCTGCGGCTGCAAAGGATTCGTGTCCTGCAAGGAAGCAGAAGCAGTCGGTGTCGTCGGAGAGGAGCATAGAACCTAAGTTACCGTGTCCTTCGCCAACCTTTCTGTTTTCCGCAACGGAGCCGGGGATACAGAAGCTCTGTAAGCCGATGCCGATTTTTACAGCGGCGTCGGAAGCCTTTTTGCAACCCGTTTTAACTGCGATAGCCGCGCCAACGGTGTAAGCCCAAACTGCGTTTTCAAAGCAGATAGGCTGAGTACCGCGTACAATTTTATCTACGTCAATGCCCTTTTTAAGGGTGATTTCTTTACATTCTTCAATGGACTTGATGCCGTATTCCTTCAACACGCCGAGTATTTTAGCCTCGCGTCTTTCGTAACTTTCAAAAAGAGCCATTATGCTTCAACCTCCTTGTCCGTTCTGGGGTCAATATACTTAACCGCACCGCTTTCTTTAGAGTATCTGCCGTAAGTGCCGATAGCCTTATCGTAAGCCTCGATAGGGGAGAGACCCTTCTTTATAAAGTCGGTCATCTTGCCGAGTGAAACGAATTTGTAACCGCAAACTTCGTTGTTCTTGTCAAGCGCAAGCGCAAGAACGTAGCCCTCAGCCATTTCAAGGTATCTAACGCCTTTAAGCTTGGTGCCGTACATAGTGCCTACCTGTGAACGGAGACCCTTGCCCAAGTCTTCAAGACCGGCGCCTATGGTAAGTCCGTCTTCGGAGAAAGCAGACTGCGTTCTGCCGTAAACTATCTGTAAGAAGAGTTCGCGCATAGCGGTGTTTATAGCGTCGCAAACAAGGTCGGTATTAAGTGCTTCCAAAAGCGTCTTGCCGGGAAGAATTTCCGCCGCCATTGCCGCTGAGTGGGTCATACCGGAGCAACCTATGGTTTCAACCAAAGCCTCTTCGATTATACCGTCTTTAACGTTTAAAGACAGCTTGCACGCGCCCTGCTGGGGTGCACACCAACCGATGCCGTGGGTAAAGCCCTTAATGTCCTTGATTTCTTTTGCCTGAATCCATTCGCCCTCTTCGGGAATGGGAGCGGGTCCGTGTTCAAATCTGCCGGAAACACCCTTGGCAACGCAAATCATATTTTCAATATCTTTTGAATATTGCATTACAAATCCTCCATAAAAAATTTTCTTAACCATTATAACACGCGCAAAACGATTATTCAATTTAATTGAGTAAAAAAATTACAATTTTTTTTGATTTACGGCACCGTTTTTTGTTTATGAACGGCAAAAATATATTATAATAGAAGAAAGGTTTATTTTTAAATCGGGCAGTAAGCCCTAAATTACGCCCGCAAACTTGCCACAAGGTGAAAGGAAGGAAACGATATGCTCTGTCAGCGTTGTAAAAAGAGCTTGGCAACCGAAAATTATTATGAAGAAATAAACGGGGAAAAATTTGAAAGCCACCTCTGCGCAAAGTGCAGTGCAGAGCTTTCGGGTTCTCTTCATTCCAAGCTCAGCGACGACGTCTGCGCCTGGCTTTTCGGCACTTCCGCGCCCAAAAAGGTTTGCCCCGTTTGCGGTACTTCCTATTCCGACTATGAAAAGACCGGGCTTTTGGGTTGCGCAAGCTGTTACGACTTTTTTAAGGAAGAGCTTCTTCCCGCAATCCACGCAATACAGGGCAAGACCGAACACGTCGGAAAGATAGAGACGAACAACGACGAACTCGGTCTTCACCGCAGACTTAAAGCTTTGCAGGAACAGCTTGAAAAGGCTCTTCGCGAAAAGCGTTTTGCGGACGCGGGCAAACTCAACAAACGCATAAACGAAATTAACAAAATTCTCTTCGGGGGTGATAACAATGGCTGATACGGCTAACACTGTAATTTCCACCCGCGTAAGACTTGCAAGAAATTTAGAGGGCTACCCCTTTCCGTCCCACTTAAAGGACGAAAGGCAGGCAAAAGAGATTATAAGAATGGTCTCTTCCGGACTTTCCCGTCTGGACGAGTTCAAGCTGTGCTATATGGACGCGGTGTCCGACGCAGAGGCTCTTGCCCTGCAAGAAAACCATTTAATAAGTCCAAACTTATTGAGGAACAGAAAACACTCCGCAGTCCTCTTAAACCGTGAAGAAAACGTTTCCATAATGATAAACGAAGAGGACCATTTAAGGGAGCAGTGCATAGTCAAGGGCTTTGATTTAAAGCTTGCCTACGAAACTATGTCGGAAATCGACAACAGAATTTCTAATTCTATGAAGTTCGCTTACGACGAGCAGTTAGGCTTTTTAACGGCTTGCCCCACAAACCTCGGCACGGGGCTTCGCGCTTCTGTAATGGTCTTTCTGCCGGCGTTAACTATCAACGGGCTTATGCCTAGGGTTATTAAAAGCATTTCCCGTTTAGGGCTTACGGTTCGCGGAATTTACGGCGAGGGAAGCCGTGCGGAGGGCTACGTCTACCAGATTAGTAACGAAGTAACCTTGGGCGAGTCAGAGGGCTTCATCATCTCTCAGGTACAGGAAGTAGTTGAAAAGGTCTGCGCTTTGGAGGAAGTCCAGCGCGAAAACTTAAAAAACTGCGCGTCCGCTTTGGAAATAGAGGATGACTGTCTGCGCTCTTACGGCATATTGACAAACTGCGCAAAGCTTTCTACCGACGAGTTAATCCGCTATTCCGCAAGCTTAAAATTGGGCGCGTGCCTCGGCTATATCAAAATCGACGACATATCTTTAATTGACGAGCTGTCCGTTAAAATGCGCCCCTCAAATATAAACGCTTCCGCGCAGAGGGAGCTAACCCCCGTGGAAAGGGACGTATACAGGGCGCAATATACGGCAAAATATTTAAAAAAGATTATTAAATAAAATTCACTCTTGGCGCTTTTACCAAAGTACCGTTTAAGGAGAATATTTAGATGGAATATATGAACAAATTTACTGACAATCTTCAACAGGTCGTATCGCTTGCGCAGGAGTCGGCTAAACTCTACGGTAGCAGTTATATCGGTAGCGAGCATATAGTTTTCGCAATGCTCAACTGCCCCGACTGTACGGCTTTTAAAGTTTTAACCTCCTGCGGGGTTTCCGAACCCGCCTATCGCGAGTACTTTGCCCGTTCAATTGACAGAAATTCCAACATAGTAGGTTACACTCCCCGCACAAAGCATATGATGGAGCGTGCGTTGGAGCTTTCCATAGATATAAACGGCGACGACTCTCTTGCCGGTACGGAGCATATGTTACTTTCCGTTATGTCGTCAAGCGATTGCCTTGCAATGCGCATTTTGCGCGCGCTCGGCGTAAACGTAGCCAAGCTTTCAAGCAAGGTCGAACTCGCTTTAACTGGCGGACTTTCGGATATGGAAGAGGACGACGAGGAAGACCCCTTCAAGGTATTTGAAGGCTTTTTCGCAACTTCAAATTCTTCAAATCAGAAAAAGAAAGAGAGCAAGGCTTCACCCTCGCTCGATAAGTCCATATTACAGTACGGCTCCGACCTTACGCAAAAGGCGCGTGAGGGCAAAGTTGACCCAGTAATCG
>JAAUYS010000181.1 GCA_014804995.1 Clostridia bacterium | reverse complement strand
GTGTAAACACTTATATTCAGAAGTTCGCTTCCGGCGGAATGTACTCGTCTCTTTGGAATGGACCGTCTACGCTTGAGACGGATGCACGTTTCGTTGTTTTCAACTTTCAATCATTATTCGGCGCCAAAAATGAAACCGTTGCAAATGCTCAAATACTTGTCGTTATGCGCTACCTCGATATGCAGATAATAAATATCAGAGAACGCAACCGTAACGGTAACGGCAGCATTATTCATCCGGTCATCTTATTTGACGAGGGTTACAACTTCATTGATAAAAAATACCCTATTGCGCTGAACTTCGTTTATCTTTGGTGTAAGCGAATTCGTAAGTATTGGGGAAGTATTATCTTTGGAACTCAAAATCTTTCCGACGTTTTCGGCTACGAAGAAACTATTGCTCAAACTACGGCTATCGTAAACAATTCGCAGTACTCGTTTATCTTTGGCCTTTCAGCCTCAGATATGAAGATTTTGACGACGCTGTATGAACAGGTCGGCGGACTGAACCCGGCGGAGCGGACGTTTATCTCAGAGGCCCAGCGTGGTGATTGCTTTGCTATCTGCTCGCCCAGGCAGCGGACAAGATTCCACGTCGAAGCTCACGATACCGTACGTAAGCTTTTCGATGAAGAATTTGCCCAAGCGTACGAATAGGAAAGTGCGTAAGGACACAAAGAAAAAATTGATAAAATAACAAAAGCCCCTTCGCTGATGTGAAAGGGCTTATTTTGTTTAATGATAGCACGAAGAATTGGCCTTGATTTTTTAACGAACTATTGTTAAAATATTAATATTAACTCACTAAGGAGATATTAAATGGAGACGTCAGATTTAATTGAAATGCTTTCATTAATTTTTACGGTGGTTATAGCTATCGTAGGTGGTATATTTGCTTATGTACAATGGCAAAAAGCTAAAAAAGTTCGGCGAGCAGAATTTATAGAAGATATAATAACTAATTTGCGTACTAAACCTAGTTTTGTTCGTGCAATGAATATCTTCGATTATAGAACTGATTGGTATAATGAAGATTTTCATCAAAGTGAGCTTGAACACGATGTTGACGCTTTTTTATCATATTTGACGTATATATGCTATTTGCGAAAAATGGCAATTCTAACCCCAAGCGAATTTAAATTATTGAGTTATGAGATTGATAGAGTATGTACTAATACAAGTACTCGTACTTATCTATGGAACATTTATCATTTTGCACATAGTGTTGGAACCTTGTGTTCTTTTGAGGTTCTTGTTAAATATATGCTTGAAAATGTAATGACTCAAGAGGAAGCGAATGAATTCAAAATGCATTCAGAGGAAGAGAGTGGGTATAAAGATATATTGCTAATCGAGACAAGATATAAATTTTATGAGACGGTGGCTTATCTAACAGCTAACCGAGCAAAAAAATAAAATAACAAAAGCCCCTTCGCTTATGCGAGGGGGCTTATTTTTTTGTGTGTACATTTTGTATACACAATTTGTGTACACAACTAATTTTTGAAGGTACCATCTGTGCAGGTGATTTTATTATAAGGGTTAGTTGAGATGGATGTTTGATTTCCAATTTTTCTAAACTGTTCTTTTGTACCGCTATAATTTATTTTATAACCGCTTTCATTAAAAGCATACAAGCCTATTGATGTCACACTTACAGGTATATTAATAACATTCGGACAACAATCAGCAAAAGCATAGATAGGAATTGCTTTGATGCCTTCTGAAATGGTTACGCTTGTAATTTTTGTACAACCTTTAAATGCGCCTTCAGCTAAAATTACCGGCTTACCATCGTATTCGGCAGGTATAGTTATATCACCAGTGATATCGGTATTGGTGGCTTTAACTGCATAGTTTTCGCCACGGTCTTCATAAACCAAAGGGTCAGTATCTGTGTTGCATCCGAAAAATAACCCGATACAGAGCAAAAGAGCGCACAGTGTAGAAATAATTCCTAAGCTTCTTAATTTTTTCATAATTTACCTCTAATATTTTTATTTTTTAATTTTAATTATATTTTGGAGGACGACCGTTCTTTCGGTTCAGAACTTCTTCAACCGTTGGAAGGCGCCCAAGCTTTTTAGCCAGGGCGTATAGTACCGATTTACTGCGTCCGGTTTTTTCCATTAACTCTTGTATTGTAGTTTTCTTTGTGGTTTCTCTCATAATATATGACTATAGTTTAATGCTATTTTGTTGCAATGTCAATAAATTCCGTAGTTTTTCCGTAGTTTTTCCGTACTTTATTGTGAAACAATTCAAAATTTTGCGTGCTTTTTAAAGTTTTTGGAGGTCTCTTTTCTATAAAATAAATAAAGTGTGTACACTTTTGTATACACACTTTGTATACACAAAAGGAGATTAAAATGGAAAACACAAAAGAAAAATTTCGGGCAATCATCAATGAGGCAGTAAATAATCTGTTTGCTAAAATCGCAGGTGAGTTGATGTCAACGTCATTTACCGATATCGTACGTTTCACACAATTGTCGGTAAACGAATTGGGCGCACGGTTAATTGAATTAATTGTCGGTATCGTTGATGACCGTTATAATGAACAGCGGAATAAGCACAACATAACATTACGCCACACCAAAACTCGTAAAATGGTTTCGAGTATGGGGGAGCTTAACCTTAAACGTCGTCTGTATTATGACAAAGCTGCGTGTAGATACTTTTTTGCTGTTGACGAGCTTCTGAACATTGAAAAGTTTAGTCGTATCGAAGGCGAGCTGAAAACAAAGCTTATAAATGATGCGACGCTTACAAGCTATGGGAAGGCAAGCACTTTGTCTGGAAACTGCGTGTCTCGGCAGACGGTTCACAACTTGGTTAAGCGTGTGCCGGTAGCGAGCTTGCAGGCGCAACCAAGTGGAGAGTTCAGAAAAGTCGATAAGATATTTATTGAGGCCGATGAAGACCATATTCACCTTAATAATGGTAAAAGCGCTGAGGTTAAGCTTGTTTATGTACACGAAGGATGGCGTAAGGTCTGCCATGGCAGAACAGAGCTCATTAATGCAAAGTATTTTGCATCAATTCAAAATGGTGATGACATTTGGTATGATGTGCAGGATTATATTGACGAACAGTATAATCAAAGAAATACTGAACTGCATCTGTCCGGGGATGGCGCCAGATGGATTAGAAGAGGTTTAGATATATTCCAAAATGCCGAGTATCATATTGATAAATTCCACATTTATAAAAATATTACAGAGGCTACTGCAGGTCATCCTCAAATACGTAGAAGAATTATTGAGAATTTGAAAATAGGTGAACAAGAAAAAGTTCATAGCTTATTTTTTCAGCTTTGGAACAGTATTAACGGCCCAAAACAAAAGCTTCAACATCTTCGAGTATCAAACAGCATGTCATACATTGATGATAATTTCTCTGCAATCGATTTAAAGGCGGTTTGTGGCTGTTCAGCTGAAGGACATATTTCGCACGTTCTTTCTGATAGATTGTCTTCAAGACCTATGGGGTGGAGCAAGCCTGGCGCAGAAAAAATAGCCAAATTGCGTACGTTTCATTTTAACGGCGGTGATTTTGCAAATTTGCGTCCGCTTAGAAAGGAGAACGACGACGTCAGCGCAAAAGACCATAAGAATTGGCCGGTGCGAGAATTTAATACGGATGGTTCTATTCATCAAGGACAATTTATGGGGCCTTCGAGTGTTCTTGAAGAAATCAAAAAGGTGCTTTTAGGGGTAACTGAGGAATAATTTTCAAGTTTTTGAAAAAATGTGCGGAAAAAACTTGACACAAACATTTTTTGTGAACTACTTGCAAAAGCAGTAAAGCCGTGTTAGAATTATATAGTTAGAAATATTTTCCGTTTTTGCACGGGGTAATTATATGCAGGATATTATTAATTCTATAAACGAAGCCGAGGTTAAGGCTTCCGAAATAAAGCTTAATGCGCAGGCTAAGTGCGCGGAAATTGCCCAAAAGGCGGAAACCGACGCGGACGAAATTGCAAAAAGATGCGAAACCGACTGCAAAATTTACCGCGAAACAGAAATAAGAAAAGCCGAAGCTAAGGCGGAAGAGGACTACCGCAAGGCAATAAGCGTAAAGCGCGCGGAAGCGGGCGCGTACGCGGATAATATATTAAAGAATACCGACGCAGAAGTAAACGAGATAGTTCGGAGGATAACCCGTGGCAGTCGCTGAGATGTCAAAACTCAATCTCGTAGCTATGTCCTACGACAGGGACAGGCTTTTAAACGCACTGCAAAAAACGGGTGCAGTAGAGGTTAAAACCCATTACGAGGCGGAAAATACCGTAATTTTGCAGGACGACGGGGAGAGCTTGCGCGAATACCTTAACGGTGTAGAAAACGCGCTCTCTTTGCTGTGCGCGGAAGTCGACGCCTATAATAAAGATAATAAGGTAAAGTCCGACGAGCTTAAGGACGGTTTTGCCGTTTCCTACACGCAGTTTATGGGTGCGGGCGAACTGAAAGAACAGTGCGACAAGGCGGTTGAAGAGGTCAACGCTCTTTTAGACAAAAGAAGAGAACTTACCGCGGAGCAAGCCAAGCTGAAAAGAAAAGCGGAAACGGCTGAAATATATTCCTGCGTTAAAGATAAGCTGGGGTATTTTGCAAACACCGCCCACGCAAAAGTAAAACTCGGCGTAATACCTTTTACCGAGCTTGATAATCTTACAAAAGCCGTTGAGGAGTGCGAGCTTGCTTCGCTTACGATACTTGACACCACGGCGGAAAGCGCGCTTATAATCTTTGCATATCACAAGTCAGAGGCGGGCGCGGAAGAAATTTTGTCAAGTCGCGGGTTCGTATCCTGTCCTTTTGAGGCGGATAAGTCGGGTGAAGAAATTTACGCTGAAACACGAAACGCAATTGACGATTTAACCGCGAAGCTTGCGGATATTTCCGAAAGACTTTACGCACTGCGCGTAAATGTTAAGCCACTTAAAATTTACAGCGACTACCTTTCTTTCGAGTTGGAAAAAATAACCCTTTCCGAAAAGATGAGGGGTACTGCCAAGACCTTCCTTTTAGAGGCGTACCTGCCTAAGGAGGCGGAAGAGGTTGTAAAGAGCGCGATAGACGAAACGGCAAGCGCAACCTACTACGAGTTTTCTGAGCCGGCGGACGACGAAATTCCGCCTACGTTATATAAGAATAACGCGGTAGTAAAGAACTTTGAAACGATAACCAATATGTATTCGCCAGTCAACTCTAAGGAGTTTGACCCCAACGCGGTAATGGCTTTCTTTTACAGCCTTTTTCTTGGGTTCATTATGGCGGACGTGGGATACGGTCTTTTAATGCTTTTGGGCGGTGGCGCAATCTATTTAAAGACGCGCGCCTCCGACAGCGGACTTAAAAGGCTTGCAGGCGTGTTTGCAATCGGCGGTATTTTTGCGCTGATGTGGGGACTTTTGTTTAACTCCGTATTCGGTATTCCCGTGTTTGCAAGCTCGATTATTCCCGACCCGCAGAAGAGCCGTTGGTCGCTAATGGGTATACAGGTGCCGTCCGTGCTTATTATCAGTATGGAACTTGGCATTGTTCACCTTATGACGGGTTACATCTGTAAAGCTATACAGTGTATGAGAAGGGGCTACTTCTGGGACGGAATACTTGACGGACTTGTCTGGGCGGTGTTCTCCATAGGAATGGGTCTTGCAATCGTCGGCTTTGTAGACGAAGCTAATATCAGCATTTTAGGACCTGTCGGCGGAATTATGGCAGGGGTAAGCCTGCTTGTAGCTATGCTTACCGCAGGCAGAAAAGAAAAACTTATAGGCAAGTTCACCAAGGGCTTCGGCGCGGCTTACGGAATTATTAACTACGTTTCGGATATTCTCAGCTACGCAAGGCTTTACGGACTTATGCTTTCGGGCGCGGTTATCGCGCAGATTATTTCGGCTTACGCGGTAGACCCGTCGATTATGAACTTAGACGGCGTGGGCTTCCTTGTAAGCGGTAACCCTATGTTAATTATTCTGGGCGTAGTTCTTTTAGTGGTAGGCCACGGCTTTAACTTAGCAATTGGTCTTTTAGGTGCGTACATTCACGACGCAAGACTTCAATACGTTGAATTTTACGGCAGGTTCTTCGAGGGAGAGGGCGAACTGTTTACTCCCTTGGGTTCCAACCGCAAATATATAAAAGTACAAAATAATTTATAAAAAATTAAAAAAAACTTGGAGGTTTTTTTATGACTACTGGGTCCGTTATAGGAATCATCGGAATTGCGCTTTGCGTGCTTTTGTGCGGAATCGGTTCTGCGCTCGGTCTTTATAAGACGGGTAGCGCGGCCGCGGGCGTTTTGGGTGAGAACCCCAAAAAGTTCGGTAAGGTGCTTGTCCTCGTGCTTCTTCCCGCAACGCAGGGTATTTACGGCTTTATTATCGGCATCATCGCATCCGGTAACATTGCGGCGCTTGAAACGGTAGAGCAGGGCTGGGCGCTCTTCGGCGCAGTTATGCCTATGGCAATTTCCGGACTTGTAACCGGTTGGTTCCAGGGTAAATCGGCAGTCAACTGTATCTATGCGGTAGGCAAGCAGGATTCACTTGGCGGTAAGCTGATTATTTACCCCGCGATGATAGAGTTCTACGCAATTTTGGGACTTATCATTTCCATAATGGTAGTTCCTGCCGTCGTAGCTTAACGAGCGTTATGAGCAAAGAAAGTATTGTAGAACGCATAATTTCCGACGCTGAAAAGGAAGCCGAAGAATTAATTGCGGAAGCTGAAAGACAGGCGCAGTCCGTCGTTGACGGTGCAAGGGTTAAGGCTGACCGCAAGCTTCTCGGCGTAAAGGCGGAAGTGGCGCAAAAAACTAAAGCCATATCGGACGGTAAGTCCGCTACGGCAAGGCTTGACGGCGCCAAGGCGGAGCTTGCCGAAAAAAGGCGGGTTATTGACGCCGTGTACGCCGAAGCGTTAAAGGGACTTATAGCGCTCGATAAAAAAAGTGCCTTATACCTTGCGGAAAGGCTTTTATCGGAGTACGCCGAAACGGGCGATGAAGTAGTCTTCGCGCCCGACTATAAGTACGGCGCGGACGTCGCTAAGCTTGACGTGTTTAAAGAGAAAAAGCTTAAAGTTTCGCACAAGGCTATAAACATTGACGGAGGGTTCGTTCTTAAAGGAAAAAATTCCGACAAGGACGTATCTTACGGCGCGCTTCTTGCAGTGGACAGGGAAGAACATCAGGCTGAGCTTGCTTCAAGAATTTTCAAGGGTTGATTATGGCGAAGGACATCGACTACGTAAACGGCGTAATCTCCGCTAAAGAAGTTTTTCTTTTAGGCGGTAAAATATCCAAGCTCTGCGAACTGAGCGCAGAGGACGCTTTCCGCTCCGTTGCGGAGAGCGGTTTCGGCAAGGGTGCCGAGGCGGTTTCCGTCTACGAGTATGAAAGTCTTCTCCTTGCGGACGAGCGGGATTTGGACGCCTTTATACGCGAATACTCGCCCTCTAAGGCGGAAAGCGCATATCTTCTCGCCCCGCGCGACTTCCACAATGCAAAGGCAATATTAAAGGCTTACTGTTTAGACGCAAGCGCGGACAAAATGCTTGCGCCCGAAGGTCTTTTGGGAATTGAAGAAATTACCCGCGCCGTAAAAGAAGAAGATTATAAATGCCTCGGCAAAGAACTTGCGGAGGCGGTTGAAAGCTCTTTTGCACTCTTTAAGGAAGAGAACACTGACGTCGTGTCCGGCGCAAAAATAGGCGTTATATTTGAAAAGGCTTTATACAAATACCTTTTAAACGCCTGCGCCAAAAACCTGATGCTTAAAAAGCTGATTGTAAAAAAGGTGGATATGACGAATATCCTTACCTTCTTGCGTTCTAAGACGTACGAGTACGCTGTTGAAAGCTTTATCGAGGGCGGAAAGTTAAAGGTTGAGCAACTTGAAAAACTCTTTTCCGAAAACGCGGAAGAGGTTGCAGGTTGCTTAGACAGAACGGAGTACAAGGATTTTCTTTCTCTTTGCCTTGACGATAAGAGCAAGGGCTTACCCTTTACCCGTGCGGAGCTTATACGCGACGATTTAGAAATTGCCTTCCTTGCGGAGCGCAAGTACGAGTTAAAGCGTACGCAACCCTTTTTGTACTACGTTTTAAGGCGCAGGGCGGAAAATCAGGATTTGAGAATACTCTTCGTCTGCCTGCTTGCAGGTATGGGCGAAAGCGATATTAAAAAGCGCCTGCGTGCGATATAGGTGAATGTATGACAGGAAAGATTGCAATTATCGGCGACGGCGACAGCATAACGGTTTTTAAAGCCGTGGGAGTAGCGACCTTCCCCGCGGAAAACGATATAAAAGCCAAGGAGCTTTTGCGCAAAATCGCAAAGGACTATAAAATTATATTTATTACTGAAGAGCTTGCGCGCCCCTTAGGTGCGTTCTTAAAAAGGTTTGACGAAGAGCCTTATCCCGTGGTTTTAACCGTGCCTTCGGGCAACGGCAGTACGGGCTTAGGCGAAGAGCTTTTAAAGAGCGCTATGGAACGCGCCCTCGGCGTGGACATACTGTTTAATAATTAGTGGCATACAACGCCGTATAAAATAAATAATTAACGGCTAATGCCGTATAACGATAAAGGTATTTTTTTATGGGTAAAACAGTTAAAATATCAGGACCTTTAATTATTGCGGAGGGTATGGCGGACAGCAAAATGTTCGACGTCGTACGCGTATCGGATAAGGGGCTTATCGGCGAGATAATAGAGCTCCGCGGAGATAAGGCCTCTATTCAGGTCTATGAAGAAACTTCCGGCTTAGGACCGGGGGAAGAAGTGGTTTCCACAGGCGAACCTCTTTCCGCCGAGCTTGCGCCCGGACTTATCTCGGGAATATTCGACGGCATTCAGCGCCCCCTTACAACGCTGTACTTCAAGTACGGCGCGCGTATCTCGCGCGGGGTTTCCGTAAATAACCTTGACAGAGAAAAGAAGTGGCACTTCGTACCCCGCGTTAAAAAGGGCGACGAAGTCGTTGAGGGTGATATTCTCGGCACCGTTCAGGAAACGGAGCTTATAGAACACAGAATTCTCGTTCCCAACGGAATGAGCGGACAAGTTCAGTCCATTGAAGAGGGCGACTTCACCATAGAAGATACTGTTGCTGTTATAAGAACGCAGAGCGGTAAACGCCCCGTATGTATGCTCAGGAAGTGGCCCGTAAGAAGGGGCAGACCATATAAAGAAAAGTTGGCGCCCGCAACCCCTATGATTACGGGACAAAGGGTTATTGATACTCTCTTCCCCATAGCCCGCGGTGGTGTGGCGGCCGTTCCAGGTCCTTTCGGAAGCGGTAAAACCGTCGTTCAGCACCAGCTTGCAAAGTGGGCGGAGGCGGACATAATCGTCTACGTCGGTTGCGGTGAACGCGGTAACGAAATGACTGACGTTTTAAACGAATTCCCCGCGCTTAAAGACCCCAAGACGGGCGAGCCTTTAATGAAGCGCACCATACTTATTGCAAACACTTCGGATATGCCCGTTGCCGCGCGTGAGGCGAGCATTTACACGGGTATTACCATAGCGGAATACTTCCGCGATATGGGTTATAACGTAGCTATAATGGCAGACTCCACTTCGCGTTGGGCGGAAGCTCTCCGTGAAATGAGCGGTCGTCTCGAAGAAATGCCCGGCGACGAGGGCTACCCTGCGTACCTTGCAAGCCGTCTTGCAGAATTCTACGAGCGCGCCGGCATAGTTAAACTTTTGGGTACGGAAGAACGCACCGGTTCGGTTACCGCAATAGGCGCGGTTTCCCCTCCCGGAGGCGATTTGAGTGAACCCGTATCACAGGCAACGCTCAGAATAGTAAAGGTGTTCTGGGGACTTTCGGCATCGCTTGCGTATAAAAGGCATTTCCCCGCAATCGACTGGCTTATAAGCTATTCACTTTACGTTGACAGAATGAAGGACTGGTACGACGAAAGCGTCGGCGCAGACTTCTACAAATACCGCCAGTTCGTGGCGACCGTCTTGCAGGAAGAGGCAAGCCTTGACGAAATTGTACGTTTAGTCGGCGTTGACGCTTTATCTTCCAAGGACAGGCTGACTATGGAAACGGCTAAAATTATCCGTGAGGACTACCTGCACCAGAACGCCTTTGACGAAGTAGACACGTATACTTCGATGAAAAAGCAGTACTTAATGCTTAAACTTATCTATGAGTTTGACGCCCGCGCAAGGGAAGCTATTGAAAACTACGCGGATATGAACGCCGTTCTTTCTTGCTCCTGCAAGGAGAAGATAGGCAGGGCAAAGTACATCCCCGAAAAAAATATTTCCGAATTCGACGATATATTGAAGAGTATGGCAACCGAGCTTAAAGCTCTCAGCCAGGGGGGAGAAGATGTTTAAAGAATATAAGACTATTAAAGAAGTCGTAGGACCTTTAATGCTCGTTGAGGGCGTTGAGGGCGTAAAATATAACGAGCTTGTTGATGTTATCTGCTCTGACGGAGATATAAGAAGGGGCAAGGTTCTTGAAATAAACCGCGATAAGGCGGTAGTTCAGCTGTTTGAAAATTCTCAGGGCTTGCAGATTGCAACGGCAAAGGCACGCTTTACGGGACACAGCCAGCACCTTGCAGTATCCAAAGATATGTTGGGCAGGGTATTCGACGGTATGGGCAACCCCCGCGACGGCGGTGCGCCCATTATCCCCGAAAAGCTTTTGGATATTAACGGCGAACCTATCAACCCCGCCGCGCGCGACTACCCCGACGAATTTATACAGACGGGTATTTCGGCAATAGACGGTCTTAACACCCTTGTAAGGGGTCAAAAGCTCCCCGTTTTCTCTATGAGCGGACTTCCCCACGCCGAACTTGCCGCGCAGATTGCAAGGCAGGCAAAGGTTAAGGACAGGGACAGCAAATTTGCAGTAGTTTTCGCGGCAATAGGTATTACCTTTGAAGAAGCGCAGTACTTTGTTGACGACTTCAAAAAGACGGGCGCAATTGAAAGAACGGTGCTTTTCACCAATCTTGCGAACGACCCCGCCGTAGAGCGTATTGCAACCCCCCGTATGGCGTTGACCTGCGCGGAGTACCTTGCGTTCGAGTGCGGAATGCACGTCCTCGTAATTTTAACCGACATTACCAACTATGCGGAGGCTCTCCGTGAAGTATCCGCCGCAAGGCGTGAAGTTCCCGGCAGGCGCGGTTACCCCGGCTATCTCT
>JAAUYS010000180.1 GCA_014804995.1 Clostridia bacterium | reverse complement strand
TGATCCGCGCCCTTGTAACCTCTGCCGCGGCCTATGGTTATTTCCATATCGATTTTGCCGCCCTCGTCAATGGTGCAGATATGCTGGTCGCCGTTAATAATTTCTATTTCGGCGTCCTCCGAAATATCGCTCGCCTTGACTTCGCACGGGCCCTCTTTATAGAGGTGAACTACCTTTACGTAATCGGTATCGGTAACCGTGGTCTTTATTGCAAGCGTTTTTATATTGAGGATAATCTCCGTTACGTCTTCTTTAACTCCGGGTATTGCCGAGAACTCGTGTTTGACACTGCCGTCTAAAAATCTTATGCCCTGAACGGCCGCCCCGGGGAGTGCCGATAAGAGTATTCTTCTAAGGCAGTTGCCTATCGTAAGACCGAAGCCCTTTTCGAGAGGTTCAACGACGACCTTTGCGTAAGACTGGTCCTCGCTTTCTTCAACGTCGATTTTGGGCATATCCATTTCGATCATAAAACTTCCTCCTATTTATTAATTTTTTACTTGGAGTACAGCTCGACAATCATATGCTCGGCAATCTGACTGTCAATATCTTCTCTTTCGGGTAATGCCAAGATTTTTCCCTGTAATTTTTCGTTATCGAATTCAAGCCACTTAGGGGTGTTACCGCCCTTTGCGCCTTTAAGTTCTTCAAAATACTTGTTTGAAGTCTTGCTTTCTTTAACGGTTACAACGTCGCCGACCTTAACGATATAGGAAGGAATGTTTACCTTCTTACCGTTTACAAGGAAGTGTCCGTGATTTACAAGCTGTCTTGCCTGCGCCCTTGAAACGCCTACGCCCATACGGAAGATAACGTTATCAAGCCTGCGCTCTAATAAGGACAGCATATTTTCACCGGTAATGCCCTTCATTCTGTCGGCTTTTTCGTAGTAGGAACGGAACTGACCTTCCTGTACGCCGTAAATTCTCTTAACCTTCTGCTTTTCACGAAGCTGTTTGCCGTATTCGGAAACCTTCTTTCTTGCAGCCGCTAAACCGTGAGCGCCGGGGGCTACGGGTCTTTTTTCAAACGGGCATTTGCCGTTGTAACATTTATCGCCTTTCAAAAACAGCTTTCCGCCCTCTCTTCTGCAAAGACGGCATTTCGCTTCTCTGTAAGTTGCCATATTACCTTTTTAACCTCCTTATACTCTGCGACGCTTAGGCGGTCTGCATCCGTTGTGAGGAATGGGCGATACGTCTGAAATAAGCGTGATTTCAACGTCGCACGCGCCAATTGCTCTTATAGCCGACTCTCTGCCTGAACCGGGGCCTTTAACGTAGACCTCAGCATAGCGCAAGCCGTGTTCTTTTGCGGCCTTAACCGCAGTTTCGGTTGCCTGCTGTGCCGCGAACGGAGTGCCTTTTCTCGAACCTTTGAAGCCGAGACTGCCTGCCGACGACCAGCTTAACGCGTTACCTTGCATATCGGTAACGGTAACGAGCGTATTGTTGAAAGAGGACTGAATATGCACCTGACCCTTGTCAACTTTTTTAAGCTCTCTGCGTTTTCTCGTAGTAGTTTGCTTTTTCTGTGCCATTAGTCTTGTCCTCCTTACTTAGCGCCCTTCTTCTTGGCTACCGTACGGCGGGGACCCTTTCTCGTCCTCGCGTTAGTCTTGGTGGACTGTCCGCGAACGGGCAAGCCCTTTCTGTGACGGATACCACGGTAGCATCCTATTTCCATAAGGCGCTTAATATTGAGCGATACCTCCGTACGGAGTTCGCCTTCAACCCTTATATTGTGGTCAATGTATTCTCTTAATTTGGAAACGGTCTGCTCGTCCAAATCCTTTACGCGGGTGTTGGGGTCTACGCCCGTCTCCGCAAGAATTTTCTGGGAAGTCTTAAGACCGATACCGTAGATATAGGTGAGTCCTATTTCGACTCTTTTCTCTCTGGGTAAATCTACACCGGCAATACGTGCCATCTGATTTAATTCCTTCCTTTTTTAATATTTTTGTAAATAGTATATTAAAACCGCACTAAATCCCCGCCCTGTGTTTTGGAATGTGAGCGGAGAGATTAATCGGGATTGTTTTCGCTACCTGAAAAGGTCTGAAAATTTGCGATTGGCAATTATTATAACATAAATTTTATATAATTGCAATCAAAATAGACTGTTTTTTGAGCATTAAAACACAGAGAAGCAAGCAAGACAAGGAGCGCGAGCATTTATGAGGGGAGTTTACTTGAAGTAAATGACCCGATATAAAGCGGAGCGCGACGAAGTATTGCGTAGCTTATATGAGTTTTAATTTTTTGAACGCCAGGTTATACGCCCCTTGGTTAAATCATACGGACTGATTTCAAGCTTGACGTTGTCGCCCTCTATAATTCTTATATAGTTGAGGCGGAGCTTGCCCGAAATGTACGCCGTAATAACGTGTCCGTTCGTAAGTTTAACTTTAAAATTAGCGTTGGGAAGGCACTCTATTACCTTTCCTTCGGTTTCTATAACGTCGTCTTTTGACATTACAACTCCTTTAATTAGCCCTGACGCTGTTTATGGCTCTTGTTCTTTGAGCAAATAACCATAACCTTGCCGTTTCTTTTAATTACCTTGCACTTGTCGCACATAGGCTTAACTGAGGGTCTTACTTTCATAATTATCTCCTTGAATTGCGTACGTTTATATTTCTTCGCTTTCGGCGGGTTTGGGGTAGTTGTAGCTTTTTAGCGCAGAATAAATCTCCGTGTCGAAAACCTGCTTTCCGTCAAGAAGCTTTAACGCGATGCTTTCCGCCTTATCGGGCAGAAGCCTTAAATGCTTTAAGTTCTTCTTTTTGGGCGTCGCAAGTTTTTTGAAGTTTCCGTCCGTAACCGAAACGGTTCCGTCCTTTTCAACTCCGACTATAAGATAATATCTGTCTTTGTCTCTGCCCTGTTTGCTTTGGCATATTCCGCCGACGGCAGGGGTAGTTACTTTCATAAAATTACCTTTTATTAAAGTGTCAGAATTTCAACTCCGTCCTCTAAGATAAGAACGGTGTTTTCGTAATGGGCGGAAGGTTTGCCGTCGTTGGTGGAAATAGTCCACCCGTCGCGCCTGTCCTGCCATACTTTGTACGTTCCCATATTTATCATAGGTTCTATACAAATCGTCATTCCTGCACGGAGACGCATCCCCGTACCCTTTTTACCGAAGTTGGGAACGGCGGGGTCTTCGTGCATACTTCTGCCTATTCCGTGTCCCGTCAGCGCCCTTACCACTCCGTAACCGTGGCTTTCGGCGTGGGTCTGCACCGCGTACCCAATGTCGTACAGGGGAACGCCTGCCTGCAAGCCCTCAATCGCCTTAAAGAAGCACTCTTCGGTTACCTTAACCAGCTTTCTCTTTTCTTCGGAAACGTTGCCGATTAAAAAGGTCCTTGCCGCGTCGCCGTGGAAGCCGTTCTTTTCGGCGGTGATGTCTACGCTGACTATGTCGCCGTCGAGAATTACCCTGTCGCCCGGTATGCCGTGAACGACTACTTCGTTTACGGACACGCACGAGCTTGCGGGGTAGCCCTCGTAACCGAGTTCTGACGGATATGCCCCGCAGGAAGTTATATACTTGTAAACCAAGTCGTCCACTTCCTTAGTGGTCATACCGGCGCGTATGTTCTTGCCGACGAAGTCAAGCGTTTCCTTGACGATACGGCAACTCTCGCGCATATAGGCTATTTCTTGTTGATTTTTAACGGTAATCATTTATTTAAAATTTTGCAGATTTCAGCAAAAATATCGTCTATCGAACCTTTACCGCCGTCAACCGTTTTAAGCTTGCCCTGCGCCTTGTAGTAATCTACTAAGGGCGCGGTCTGCGTGTTGTAGGTATCGAGGCGGGATTTTACCGTCTGCGGGTTATCGTCCGCGCGCCGATACAGCTCTTTACCGCACTTGGCGCAAGTCGTCTTGCCGTTGAGCCTTGAAACGTGATAGCTTTCACCGCACTGGCAGACTCTTCTTCCGCAAATCCTGTCCATTAAAAGGCTTTCGTCTACCTCAATGTTTAAGCACAGGTCAATTTTTGCGAATTTGTCCAGCTCCTGCGCCTGGTAAAGGTTGCGGGGGAAGCCGTCAAGCATATAACCGCTTTTTGCGTCATCCCAGGTAAGTCTGTCCTTTACGATGTCGCAAGTAACTTCGTCGGGAACAAGCTTGCCGGCGTCTATGAACGACTTGGCAAGTTTGCCTATCTCCGTACCGCCCTTTATGTTGGCGCGGAAGATATCGCCCGTGGAAATATGCAGAAGGTTATACTTTTCAGATATTTTGCTTGCCTGGGTGCCTTTGCCTGCACCCGGTGCTCCGAGTAAAACGATATTCATACTTTCCACCCTATCAATATCTAAAATGCAGAGAAGCGAGTTAGGCGCGGAGCGTGCGGATTTTGCAAGGGAGTTTACTTGGTGTAAATGACCGAAACAAAAACGCAAGCGCAACAATGCATAACGACGCTTATATGCGTTTTACTTTAAGAAGCCTTTATAATTCTTCATCATAAGCTGGCTTTCAAGCTGTTTGTCAAGTTCAAGCGCAACTGATACAACGATTAGTATACCGGTCGTGGAGAACGCCGACAACAGCGACAGGTTGCCCATACCCAAGCCTGCAAGAATTATCGAGAGAAGCGACGGGATAAACGCAACCAGCGAGAGGTAAATCGCGCCGAAAAGCGTTATTCTGTTGGATATTCTCTTCAAATAATCTGATGTAGGTTTACCGGGACGGATACCCTGAATGAAACCGCCGTTTTGCTGAATGGTCTTTGATACGTCTTCGGGGTTGAACTGCATTGACGCGTAGAAGAACGAGAATGCAAATATGAGGAGGCACAGAACAATCATATAAATAAGCTGTCCGTACCAAGCGCCCGAACCCGAGAACCACTCTACTATGCCTGTCTGCGCGGGGTTATCCGGCGAGCAGAAAAGGCTTATAATCATTTGAGGGAAAGAGATGAGCGCGAACGCGAAGATTAAAGGCATAACGCCCGAACCCGCTATTCTGATGGGAATAACGGAGGACTGACCGCCGTACATCTTCCTGCCCTTTACCTGTTTTGCGTATTGGACGGGTATTCTTCTTTCCGAAAGGTCTACGGTTACTATTGCCGCAAATTCTACAATCGTCAAGAGGACGAAGCCTAAAACTTCCCAAAGAACGTTGGGGTTAGCCTTATTGACGTAGTCGCCTGCGCCGAACGCTTCCAAGAACCTGTCAACGATGGTAAGACCTGCAGTGGAAATAATACCGATGAAGATTATAAGGGATATACCGTTGGATACGCCGTATTCGGTAATTCTTTCGCCTATCCACATAACGAGCATTGCGCCCGCAGTGTAAACTACGGTGAGGAAAATACCAGCCATCCACTTAGCGGCCGTGTCGCTTACAGCGCCAACCGTACCACCGCCGAAAATGGAAAGTCTTAAAGCGTTACCTTGAATACCGAAGTTAACGATAATACCGATTGCCTGAGCAACGGCAAGAAGAATCGTTACGAAACGGGTAATCTGTGCAATCTTCTTTCTTCCTTCCTCTCCCTGTTTGGAAAGCCTTTCAAGCGCGGGGATACCCACGGTCAACAGCTGGATAATAATCGACGCGTTGATGTAGGGGCTGATACCGAGCGCAAAAAGCGTTGCGTTGGCAAGCGAGCCACCGGTTATCGACGACATAATGCCGAGGAAGCTGTTGTTGTTTATGGCTTGACCGAACTGTTCGGGGTTAATTCCCGGTACGGGAATATAACAGCCGAGACGGAATACTAAAAGAAGCAATAAGGTTATCCAAATCTTCTTTCTTATTTCCTTAACCTTAAAACAATTTTTTATTGTTTCAAACATAGAAAAAACCTCATTCACAAAAATCTCGGCTTGATGCGCCTGCGATTTTTCGTGAGTATCTTTAAATTTGCCGAGAAGCGAGCAAGACAAGGCGCGTGAGCATTTATGAGGGGAGTTTACTTTGCGTAAATGACCCGATATAAAGCGGAGCGCAACACCGTATTGCGAAGTTTATTGGCAAATTTCGCACTTACCGCCGGCTTTCTCAATAGCTTCCTTAGCAGACGCCGAGAATTTGCAAGCCTTGACGGTGAGGGCAACTTTTACTTCGCCCGTGCCGAGAACTTTAAGACCAGCCGAGTTCTTAACTTCCTTTGCAAGTCCGTTAAGTCTTACGTAGCCGTAATCAACAACCGTACCCGCGGGAACGGAAGCAAGCTGGCTTAAATTGATAATGGTATATTCGGTAGCCCACTTATTGTGGAAACCGCGTTTAGGAATTCTTCTTGCAAGGGGCATCTGACCGCCTTCGAAGCCGGGACGAACGCCGCCGCCCGAACGAGCCCATTGACCCTTGTGACCTTTACCGGAGGTCTTGCCCAAGCCCGAGCCGATACCTCTGCCAAGTCTTTTTGATTCCTTTCTTGCGCCCTCTGC
>JAAUYS010000179.1 GCA_014804995.1 Clostridia bacterium | reverse complement strand
CGACGCGGGCGCAAAGGAAGTACACATCAGAATTTGCTCCCCGATTATAAAACATCCCTGCCACCTCGGCATAGATATCCAAACCTATTCACAGCTTATCGGCGCGTATAAGAACGAAGAGCAGATTTGCGAAAGCCTTGGCGCGGACAGTGTAAGGTATCTTACCGTAGAACAGCTTTTAAGCACGTGTGAGGGGGCTAAAACGGGTTTTTGCCTCGGTTGCTTTAACGGGCAATATCCCTATTCGCTTGACGATTACGAGGCGGACAAACACAAATTAGAATAAACTGCTTTAAAAGCAATATTACAACAGAAAAAACGGAGGTTTAAAATGTCAATTTCTTATAAAGACAGCGGTGTTGACGTGGAGAGAGGTTACGAAGCCGTAAGACTTATGAAAGAACACGTCAAATCTACTTATACCGAGGGCGTTCTCGGCGATATAGGTTCGTTCGGCGGATTTTATCAGATGCCCAAGGGTATGAAAGAACCCGTTCTCGTTGCGGGTACGGACGGCGTAGGTACTAAACTTAAATACGCCATCCTTTCGGGCAAGCACGACACAATCGGTATTGACGCCGTGGCGATGTGCGTAAACGACATAGTTTGTCAGGGCGCACAGCCTCTGTTCTTTTTAGACTATTTCGCAACTGGCGCTTTAAGCCCCGAAAAGGTTGCAACCGTAGTATCGGGCGTTGCAGAAGGTTGCCGTCAGTCTGGTTGCGCGCTTATCGGCGGTGAAACGGCTGAAATGCCCGGGTTTTATCCCGAGGGCGACTACGACATTGCAGGCTTTGCCGTCGGCGTAGTCGATAAAAAGAAAATTATAAACGGCAGTAAGATTAAGTCCGGCGACGTTCTTATCGGAATTAAATCGAGCGGTATCCACTCCAACGGCTATTCCTTAGTCAGAAAGTTATGGGGAGAGGACATCAAAGACCTTGAAAAGTTTGACGCCGAACTCGGCGCAAAGCCCATAGACGTGCTTTTAACCCCTACCAAGATTTACGTTAAATCTATTTTGGAACTCGTTAAAAAGGTAAACGTAAAGGGTATAGCCCACATTACCGGCGGTGGCTTTATTGAAAATATTCCCCGTATCTTCCCCGAGGGCATAGGTTGCAGAATTGACACCAAGTCCTACGAAGTACCCAAAGTATTCCAGATAATGCAAAAGCGCGCTAAACTTTCAAAACAACAAATTTACAATACCTTTAATATGGGTATCGGTATGGTTGTCTGCGTTAAAAAGAGCGACGTTGAAGCTACTATCGCCCAGCTTGAAAGCACGGGCGAAGAGTGCGTAATTCTCGGAAAAACCTGTAAGGGAAGCGGAGTAATACTCAAATGAAAAAAATAGCCGTCTTTGCTTCGGGCGGAGGCACTGACTTCCAGTCTGTAATAGACGCTAACGAAAGGGAAAACTATTGTGAAATTGCTTGCCTTATCGCCTCAAAGGAGGGTATAGGCGCAATCGACAGGGCAAAAAAACACGCTATCCCGTCGTACGTATTCGCTAAAAAGGACTATCCCGACATTGAGAATTTGTACGCGGAACTTACCGCGCTTTTAAAGGATAAAGGCGTGGACTATATAGTTCTTGCGGGTTGGCTTAAAATAATTCCCGAAAGTTTTATTAAAACTTACAGCGACAGAATAATAAATATTCACCCGTCGCTAATACCTGCGTTCTGCGGTGCAGGCTATTACGGCTTAAAGGTTCACCAAGCGGTAATAGATTACGGCGCTAAGGTATCGGGCTGTACCGTTCACTTTGTGAATGAAGTCCCCGACGGCGGTGCGATAATAGCGCAGACGGCTGTAGAGGTTAAGGACGACGACACGGCGGAAACCCTGCAAAGCCGTATTTTAGAGGAAGAACACAAGCTTCTTCCGTATTGCGTAAAAAAGCTGTGCCGTGGCGAAATTTCAAAAGACGGCAGAAAAGTAAAGATAAATTAGTGCGGAGGTAATTTTATGGAAATGAAGAAAAGAGCGCTTGTCAGTGTATCCGATAAGACGGGCGTAGTTGAGTTCTGTAAAGGACTTGTCGATAACGGTTTTGAAATTATTTCAACCGGCGGAACGGCTAAGGCGTTAAAGGACGCGGGCTTAAAGGTTATAGGTATTTCCGAAATTACCGGCTTCCCCGAGTGCCTTGACGGCAGGGTAAAAACGTTGCACCCCAACGTTCACGCGGGACTTCTTGCTATGCGCTCAAACCCCGAGCATATGGCTCAGCTTGAAAAGCTGAATATTAACACGATAGACATCGTATGCGTAAACTTATATCCTTTCAAGGCAACCCTTGCAAAGGGTGCAGATTTTGCAGAGTGCGTTGAAAATATCGATATCGGCGGACCTACAATGATAAGGGCGGCCGCTAAAAACTATCAGGACGTTGCCGTTATAGTAGACCCTAATGACTACCGGAAAGTTCTTGACGAGCTTAAACTCGGCGGTGTTACCCTTGAAACCAAGAAGTATTTGCAGTACAAGGTGTTTGCGCATACCGCGGTTTACGACAGCCTTATTTCAAACTACCTTGCATCCCAGCTCGGAATAACTTTCCCTGACGAGGTTACTTTTGCCTATTCCAAGGCACAGGAAATGCGTTACGGCGAAAACCCCCAGCAACAGGCAGTTTTCTATAACGAACAGTTTATAAGGCAGGGTTCGCTTTCTTCTGCTAAACAACTGTGGGGTAAAGAGCTTTCTTACAACAATATTAACGACGCAAACGGCGCGCTTGAACTTTTGAAGGAGTTCGGCACAACTCCTGCGGTGGTAGCTTGCAAACACGCAAACCCCTGCGGTGTAGGCACGGGCAAGAGTATTCACGAAGCGTATATGCGCGCTTACGAAAGCGACCCCGTCTCCGTATTCGGCGGAATACTTGCAATCAATGGCAAGGTAGACAAGGACACCGCAACGGAAATCAACAAAATTTTCATTGAAATCGTTATGGCTCCCGCATACACGGACGAAGCCCTTGAAATATTAAAACAGAAGAAGAATATCCGTCTTTTGCAGATTGACAACATCTCTGCAAAGCGTGAAAACACGGCTTTCGATATGAAGAAGGTTTACGGCGGACTTCTCGTTCAGCAGTATGACGAAAGCCTTTTAAAGGGCGAGGATATGAACCTCTTCAAGAAAAAGGCGGAGGTTGAAGTAAGCACACTTCCCAGCGGAAAGGAAAAGACGGTTTACGGTTTAGGCGTCGTAACAGACCGCGCACCCACCAAGGAAGAAGTTGATGCTATGCTCTTTGCCTGGAAGGTTGTAAAACACACCAAGTCCAATGCAATAGTAATAGGCAAGCAGGGCAGAACGACGGGTATAGGAATGGGTCAGACCAACCGTATCTGGGCGGCACAGCAGGCTATTGCTCACGCAGGAGAAGAAGCAAAGGGTTCTGTTATGGCATCGGACGCGTTCTTCCCCTTCCCCGATTGCGTTGAAGAGTGCGTAAAGGCGGGCATTACCGCAATTATCCAGCCGGGTGGTTCTATTCAGGACAAAGCTTCGGTTGAAGCTTGTAATAAGGCGGGGATTGCGATGGTATTCGTCGGCGACCGCCACTTTAAGCACTAAAAATTAGTATATGCGTCGCATAACTTTGTCGCGCTATGCTTTTCTTCGGGTCATTTACGCAAAGTAAACTCCCCTTGAAAATGCTCGCGCTCCTCGTTCTGCTCGCATCTCCTCATTTTTGTAATTAATAAAACTAAGGAAATTTCTATGAACGTACTCGTAATAGGCAACGGCGGAAGAGAACACGCCATTCTGCTCGCGCTGAGAAAGAGCAAAAAAGTTGATAAACTTTACTGTATGAAGGGCAACGCCGGCACGGCGCAGATTGCCGAAAACGTTGACGTTGACTATATGAATATAGAAGCCGTCAAAAAATTTGCAACTGAACACCCCGAAATCGACTACTATGTAGTCGCGCCCGACGACCCGCTTGCGCTCGGTCTTGTAGACGAACTTGAAGCGCTTGGCAAGCGTTGCTTCGGTCCGCGCAAAAACGCGGCTATAATTGAGGCAAGCAAGGCGTTTTCCAAGGGGCTTATGCAAAAATACGGTATACCCACGGCGGAGGCGCAGACATTCGACGACTACGATAAAGCCCTTGAATACGTTCGCAGAAAGGGCGCGCCCATAGTTTTAAAGGCTGACGGGCTTGCGCTGGGCAAGGGTGTTTTGGTCTGCGAGGACTTAAAACACGCGGAAGAGGGACTTAAAGAAATTATGCTTGACAAGTCTTTCGGTTCAGCCGGCAACGTAATCGTCATTGAAGAATGCCTTAAAGGTTTAAAATACACCCCCGGTGAAGAGGTGTCCGTACTTGCTTTCACTGACGGCAATACAATAGTTCCTATGATAACCTCCTGCGACCACAAGCGCGCAAACGATAAGGACAAGGGACTTAATACGGGCGGAATGGGAACGTTTTCACCTTGCCCGTTCTGGACTAAGGAGCTTGAAAAAGAAGTTCTTGAAACTATAATGATTCCCACAATGAACGCAATGAACGCAGAGGGTAGAACGTTTAAGGGCTGTCTTTACTTCGGGCTTATGCGTACCGACAAGGGAATGAAGGTCGTTGAGTACAATTCCCGCTTCGGCGACCCTGAAACGCAGGTAGTTCTTCCTATGTTAAAGACCGATTTAATGGAAATTTTTGAAGCGGTAACCGACGAAAGACTTGCCGATATCAACATTGAATGGGAAGACGGAGCGTGCGTTTGCGTAGTGCTTGCAAGCGGAGGTTACCCGTATAGCTACGTCAAGGGCAAAGAGATTAAGATAGGAAGCGTATCCGACGTGCAGATAGTACACGCCGGTACGGTCATTAAAGACGGCAAGCTTTTAACTAACGGCGGCAGGGTTTTAGGCGTTGTAGCCAAGGGCAAAACCGTTGACGACGCCAGAAAAAAGGCGTACAAAGCCGTTGAAAAAATCAGTTGGGAAAATATGCACTACCGCACAGATATAGGTGTTAAGTACAGAGAGGGCTAAAAACCTTATTAAAAAAATAAATAGTCCAAGGCTGGATAAATATGATATACAGAATTTTCGTTGAAAAAAAGGATAACCTGCAAGAAAAAAAGGTAAAGGAAGATATTAAAAATCTTCTCAAAATAGACGTAAAAGAAGTCCGTCAGCTTTTAAGGTACGACGTTGAGGGGCTTACGGAAGAAGAGTTTAAGCAGGCGGTTTTAAACGTCTTTTCAGAACCGCCCGTAGACAACGTTTATTTTGAAACGGTTGAATTCGGCAAAGAATTTACTCCTTTTGCAATTGCTTACCTTACTGGTCAGTACGACCAGCGCGCAGACAGCGCGTCGCAGTGCGTTCAGCTTTTGACGCAGAAAGAGCGCCCTTTAATTAAGTGCGCCCGCGTTTACGCTGTTTCTGGAGTAAGTGAAAACGAGCTTGAAAAGATTAAAAATCACCTTATAAACCCCGTTGAAAGCGAAGAGGTTTCTCTTGAAAAGCCTTTATCGCTTGCTCACGTTGCGGTTGCTTCCGAGGACGTTAAGGAAGTTGCAAGCTTCATAAAATTCACCGATAAAGAAATTGCAGACTACCACGCAGGAATGGGGCTTGCAATGTCGGTTGAGGACCTTATTTTTGTACGCGAGTACTTTAAAAAGGAAAAGAGGAACCCCACCGAAACGGAAATTAAGGTTATAGACACGTACTGGTCAGACCATTGCCGTCATACGACGTTTGCAACGGAAATTAAAAACATTGAAATAAACGGCGATAACCCGCACGTTCAAAAAGCGCTGGATACGTACAATTCGCTCTTTAAAGAGCTTTACAAGGGCAGAAAGGACAAATACCCCTGTCTTATGGATATTGCAACTATCGGCGTTAAAAAGCTTAAAAAAGAGGGTAAGCTAGATAACTTGGACGAGTCGGACGAAATCAACGCCTGCTCTATAAAAATCGACGCCGAGCTTGACGGCGTAAAACAGAAATATACGGTTATGTTCAAGAACGAAACGCATAACCACCCCACGGAAATAGAGCCATTCGGCGGTGCGGCAACCTGCCTTGGCGGTGCTATCCGCGACCCTCTTTCCGGCAGAACATACGTGTTGCAGTCAATGCGCGTTACGGGTTCGGCAGACCCCACGGAACCTATTGAAAACACTCTCCCCGGCAAGCTTCCCCAAAGGGTTATTACCAAAACGGCTTGCTCCGGCTTCTCGTCATACGGCAACCAGATAGGTCTTGCAACGGGGCAGGTAGACGAAGTTTACCACCCCGGATATAAGGCAAAAAGGCTTGAAACGGGTTTTGTCGTGGGCGGTGCTAAATCCGATATGATTTACAGGGAGAAGCCTCAAAAGGGCGACGTTATCCTTCTTTTGGGAGGGGAAACGGGTCGCGACGGTTGCGGTGGCGCAACAGGCTCTTCCAAAGCGCACGATAAAAAGTCCGTTCAGACCTGCGGTGCGGAAGTGCAGAAGGGTAACGCCCTTACGGAAAGAAAATTACAACGCCTTTTCCTCAACAAAAAGGCGACCACTATGATTAAGAAGTGTAACGACTTCGGCGCAGGTGGCGTTTCCGTCGCAATCGGCGAGCTTGCCGACGGGCTTATAATTGAGCTTGACAAAGTTCCTAAAAAGTATGAGGGACTTTCGGGAACGGAGCTTGCAATCTCCGAATCTCAGGAGCGTATGGCGGTCGTCGTAAACAGTAAAGACGCTGAAGAGTTTATAAAGCTTGCTTCCGAAGAGAATCTTACGGCAACAATAGTCGCAACGGTTACCGATGACAGAAGAATGAAAATGTTCCACCGCGGTAAGGCAATAGTGGACATTTCACGCGACTTCCTCGATACCAACGGCGTAAAACAGGTTACCGACGCGGAAATAAACGAAAGCGTAACCAAATTCTTTGACGCTCCCGCAAAAGAGGATTTTAAGGGTAAACTTTTAAATACATTATCCCAACTTAACGTCTGCTCCAAAAAAGGACTTGCGGAAACGTTTGACAGTACGATAGGCGCAAAATCCGTTTATATGCCTTTCGGCGGAAAGAACCAGCTTACGCCAGTTATTTCAATGTCTGCTAAGTTAATGGGAGGGGAAACCGACGACTGCACCGTATCGGCTTACGGTTACAGTCCGGAGCTTATGTCCTCGTCGCCCTTTACCGGCGCTATTTATTCAATAGTTGCGTCCGTATCCAAGATAGTGGCAAGCGGTGCTAAAATGGAAGATATCCGCCTTTCCCTCCAAGAATTCTTTATGCGTTTAAGGGACGACAAGAAGAGGTGGGGCGTACCCCTTTCCGCACTGCTCGGCGCGCTGTACGCTCAGATAAATTTAGGGCTTGGCGCAATAGGCGGTAAGGACAGTATGAGCGGTACGTTTGAGGATATTGACGTGCCTCCGACCCTCATATCTTTTGCCCTTGCACCCGCAAAAGCTTCTAAGCTTATAACCAACGTTTTAACCCGCACCGGTGAAAAACTTTACCTACTTCCCATACCAAAAGACGAAAATTATATACCTGATTTTGAGGCTTTAAAAACGCTGTATAACCGCGTTAATTCAAGCATATGTGGGGGGCAATTGAAATTTGCAACCGTCGTAGAAAAGGGCGGGGCGGCCTCCGCAGTGGCTAAATCTTGCTTCGGTAACGGGCTTGGCTTTGAATTTGACTGTACTTACGAAGAAGCGTTTAAAGAGCGCTACGGCGATATAATAGTTGCAACCGACGACGTCTCCGTTCTTGGTGGCTTAGACTATATCTACCTCGGTAAGACGGTTAAAAAGGACTTCACTCTCGGCAAAGAAAAGGTTAAGTACGACGACGCTTTATCCGCTTACACAAGTAAGCTTGAGAGCGTTTTCCCGTCAATAGCTCACGCAGAGGGCAAAGTTCCCAACTGCGACTACAAAAAGGGTCAAAAGTATACAAACATTTCCGTTAAGACAGCTAAACCCAAGGTGTTTATTCCCGCCTTCCCGGGAACTAACTGCGAACTGGATACCGCACGCGCGTTTAATATGGCGGGCGCGGAAACACAGATACTTGTAATAAAGAACAGAACGGCGCAGGACATCGAAGAGAGCGTTCAGGCAATTATAAAGGCCATTGACAGTGCTAATATCATTGCATTCCCCGGCGGTTTCTCGGGCGGAGACGAACCAGACGGCTCTGGCAAGTTTATAGCAACAACTTTCAGAAACCCTGCCGTTTCCGAAAGAATAATGGAGCTTTTGAACAACCGCGACGGTCTCGTTCTCGGTATCTGTAACGGCTTCCAGGCGCTCATAAAGCTCGGTTTAGTACCTTACGGCAAGGTTTGCCCGTTGACGGAAAGCTCGCCAACCCTTACTTTTAACAATATTTCTCGCCACGTATCCACTATGGCGGATATTCGCGTAGCGTCCACGTTAAGTCCTTGGCTTTCTGCTTGTAAGGTCGGGGAAGTGTACTCCGTACCCGTATCTCACGGCGAAGGAAAGGTGGTAGCGCCGTTAAAAGAACTCGAATTAATGAAAAAGAACGGTCAAATTGCTACGCAATACGTTGATTTGAACGGCAAAACTACTATGATAAGCCCTTACAACCCCAACGGAAGCACCTGGGCTATAGAGGGAATTACCTCTCCCGACGGCAGGGTATTCGGTAAAATGGGACACAGCGAAAGAAAGGGCGAAAATCTTTATAAGAACTTCACAGGCAACTTCGATATGAAAATATTCGAAAGCGGTGTAAAATACTTCAAATAAAAAGGGGGGAAACAATATGAGATGCTTATTTTGCGGTTGTGAAGACAGCAAGGTTATTGACAGTCGTTCTGCCGACGAGGGCAGAACCATAAGGCGCAGAAGGGAGTGTACCAACTGCGGTAAACGTTATACTACCTACGAAACGATAGAGGACACGCCTGTTCTCGTAGTAAAGTCCAGCGGTTTAAGACAGGCCTTCGATTCGGGTAAAATCAAGAACGGAATCATTAAATCCTGTGAAAAAAGACCAGTTTCGCTTGAAACCATAGACGAAATGGTAAACGCCGTAACTAAGCAGGTCTATAACTCTATGGAGCAGGAAATCTCCTCCAAGCAGATAGGCGAAATGGT
>JAAUYS010000178.1 GCA_014804995.1 Clostridia bacterium | reverse complement strand
GATGTAAAGAAGATAACAAGACAGCCATCGCTCCTAACTACAAGAACCGTACTCTGTACCATGCAGTACCTTTCCGTATGAGCAATGATGGAACAAAGATTCCCCCATACACGTACTACGGTAAAGCTGAGACTGATCCTGCTACGAGTGGTCAGCATCAGATTGCTTCATGGTTTGTGAAAAAGTTTGACTCACCGAAACCTCACATCATCCATGCATGGGTCACCGACAATGAGGATGAACAGTCATACATCGATGACACTGTATTCTCTTCTACGTCCACTAAAGGAATTGAGTCTTATGTGGAAATCAATCTCTCTGTATCACTGGATGACGCACGGGGATATTTTGACTCAGCCGACACAACTCCATCCATCAGCGAGTTTGCACTGGTGTCTGGTTGGTACAATCGCAACGAAGATGATTATGAGTCAATCAGAATGTTCACTCATTTTACAAGACCAGCTCTTACACTTACTGCTTCCGATAAGATCCAGGCTATTTATCGGCTGTACGCTCGATAAAAAGCGCACCTCATAATAAGTAGTCAAAATCTTTGAGGAAGGGAGGAGCGTAATGACAATGAAAACCAAGAAAGCCGGTTCCAGTATTCTTGCAAAGAACATTGAGTTCATATTGGCACTACTCATCGTCGTTTGCGTGGTGTTGTCAATGATGACAGTTGATTATACAATCGAGTACATGGGAGACCGGTATTCTGAGACACTGTTCATCCCTGACAGCTACGCGGATGTCAATGATCCAGAGCTGGAAAAGCTGATACAAGAGTACCAGCCCAATCCTGCAAAGATGATTGAAGTTTACGACGAAAACTTTGACTTGGCGTTTCGCATCAACTTTGCTGAAGATTCTGATGATGAAACATACAAGAACATCAAAGACTTTCCAAAGCTGATGGAGTACTTCACTGAGAACCGTGAAGGACATACTTACTTCAAGTCATCAGAGAATAAAGAAACCGACTTGTACTTCCGCTGGTACATGGTGAACAATCACCAGGGACCAAACGGGATAGAAGGAGATACAGAGCATCTAGTTCTGATCTTCATGACTCGTCCAGAAGCAGTATCATATCTTCTGAACAGATTGCTTTCATATGCTATTCTTGTACTAGCATTTACGATCGTTCTTGTTGCATTGCGGAAACAACGTGATGAGAAGATGCGGTTGCTTGAAAGCAACTCTAAGAATATCTCGGAAGCAATCTACCGAGATTAAAGCTGCAGAAAGGGGATAGTTCTACGGCATGGATATTTCATCGATAATCGTAGCAATCGTCAGTGGCATATTCAGTGTGCTAGTGATTATCCTCCAGAAGAGCAACAACAAAGTGGATGTCCACATCAAGGAACAAAACAAGTTCCTTGCTCATTCTAACCAGCTCACTAATAAGCTGGTGGAGGATAGAAGACACCTTGACATACTGAATAGGAAGATGCTCAAGCTCATCCTTGATACAAACCTTGCAATTCTTGAAGGTAAGAAGGACGTAGATGCAATCGATGCAGCCATCAAGGAGTCGATCGACTTGAAGTCTGACCTCGATGCAATCCTTGTAGAAATCGAAGAGCTTGAGAAAGAGAAACACATGATCGAAGAAGTTGAAGAGATGATCGTTAGCCACCAAAAGGCTAAGTCGTCATAAGTTCAATATAGTAAAGTGGTAGGTGTTCCCCGAAGGGAACACCTATCGTTTTACCCAGCTTTGAAATTTCCTTCGGAATTCCACGTATATATTATGATGGCGTAGAGGAAGGAGATGCTATAAACGTGAACCGCACATAACGAGATATTGATGCGTATCTAGCGTGAAGCATCGAACTAACGTCTCAAGACTAATAAAGGAGGAAATGAGATGAAAAAGTCTCTGAAGGAAGTGCTGGAAGGTCTTAAAGGACCAAACAACGTCGATGCAGTTGTGGTGACGGCGAAGGGGCCATTCAGTAAGGCAGCGTTCAAGGACTTCGTGAGTGCCGCCATTAACGATCCGGAGTACCAGTTCATTGTACGCGACAATGAGGGCCGTGAGATCGACCGGGTATCAATCCGCGAGAAGATCGTCAACGATCTGAAGAAGACGTATAAGGGTATGAACTATCCTCAGGAGTCGGAAGCAGCGATCATCGAGAACGGCGACATTTTCACCGACGGCCTGTCTGATACACTGGGATTCCTTCTGGCGATCTGGATGGCGGCTGGCAAGAAGTTCCCAATCCCGTCGATGAGTGACGACATGAGGGCGGCGAATGTCTATCTGGTATCTGACGGCAACAACACGCGGGTCAATACACTGATCGACCGCGAGACCAAGAAGCCGATCGGTAAGATCGAGACAGTGTACCAGCCGTACACGAAAGTCAAGGTCGACAGCAAGGCACCGACACATCTTCAGACAAAAACACGGTTTGACCTCGATGGCAATGTGATCACCGAGTCGACGACAGTAAGCGAGTGACAACGAACAGGAATGAAGAGGTAGGGCTATATGCCCTACCTCGATCATTCTACTCATTAGGAGGAAACATGGGAAGGAAGAAGCTGAGGAAAGCTCAAGAAGTAATTGCTGCTAGCGCAGTGGTAGCCAAGTCCAGAATCAGTCATCTGAAAGAGGACATCACAAAGCTCACCGAAGAAAAGGGTGAGTTAATCCAGGATCACCTTCTCAAGAAGTTCAACTTCAATGAAGAAGAGAGACATGATGTTGAGGCGTGCATCGAAGGAGTCACTGTAGATTACCAAATGATCTGCAACGCAGCGAGAGTCACAATTGATCTCATTGTTCTGGAAGGTCTGTTTCAGTCTGAAGCAGAGGAGCGCATCAACGCAGTACTTCATAACATCGAGACAATGTACACTCATCTCGTACTCGATGATCGGAGATTCTACTTCGTTCTCCTGAAGAATAACCTACGGGAATGTGGGACGTTCGGAGATGACATTGTTTCATTCATCGACACAATGAATGAGGGAGTGGATCGATGAGTCGAAAAGGTAAGAAGTACACCAACAGGATGACCAAGGCGATGAAGAAGTCTAAGGACATCAATACTCTCAAGAAGGTCATCGCTGTTGAGAAGGCGAGAAACGATGAGAAGCAGTCCTTCAAGAAGAAAGTGTGGAACGACTACGTCCGCTTTCAGGACGAATTGAATGACCTGAAGTCAACGGTCATCCACAAGACCACCAAGTACTGCAAGGAGATCATCGATACCTTGGAGTCTCAGTGGCCAAAGGTTGGAGCGGAACAGATCGTCATCATCCGCAAGGCTCAGGAAGGAGTCATCAGGTACTTCAATGAGGTATGCTCCAACGGAATCTCCATGATGAAGGAGATGGTCCAGAAGGCTCAGAATGATGTTGCAGATGATCACAAAGTCCTGAAGGATATGAAGGCCGTCTACGAAGAAACCAGAAGTTCTATGGCCTACTGCATCGAGGGTACCAAGTCGAATGGGGCGAACTCGTACTACTTGGCGAAGCTCAAGGCAAACATTCGTTCCCAGATGAGGGAGTACACTGATACGATAGACATCATCAACGAATTCAACAACAAGAAGTAGCTCAACTAAACAACCTCTATCAGCTCAAGTCTGATCCATAGAAAGGAAGGGATATGAATGGCTTCATCAATCGCGTATGAGCGAGCAGTTGAAGAAGGTATTTTGGGAAAGTACGCTGACACGAAAGAGGAAGCATTCAACCTCCTCTTCTCTGGAATGCTGATGTATCGGGGACATATCATTGGACAGCAGGTAGTACAAGAGATGTACGATACGCATCCGCCCGTCACCATGACAGAGAAGGAGTACAAAGAATACGGGGCCTGGGTGACCGAGGGAGAGATTACTGATACTCTCCTCAAGACGAACAGGAAATTCAGCAACGAGATCTACGACATCAGGACATCATATACCCCACGGTCCAACGAGACGGTGATGAAGATGATGGATGCTAAGTATCTCGAGTATCAGGACAAGTACATCACACATATCGACAGTGTGCTCACTGTGATTGCCTTAGGCATTCGCATGAAGCTCACTGCATTCGCTGAAGGATAGAAAGGGTGAGAGGTGGGGAATTCCCCACCTCTCTTTTTTCTTACCCTTTGATGATGTTAATCCTTTTTGTTCTGGAATTGATCCAGATCATGTGTTCCTGATCTCGAATGATGTACACAGCATCATCGAGGTTATCTACCACATTCCCGAACTCATCATAGAGCTGAGCAGCTATCCCGTACCAGTCGTGATCACTCATGACCGTCAAGTTACCAAGATTGGGATTAGTGGTAATCTCCTCCTGCCATTCTCCATTGATGATGTTGACAATGGTTGCATCATCTATCGGAAGGAAACGGAAGTGTTCGAACTTCACGTTGCCTGTGATAGGAGCCTTCTCGATGGTGGGAACATCAGTGAGGATGTACTCGTAATTGGGCTCAGCAAGTCCCTTGAGAGAACGTGATGAGTTCCTGTTGAGTACATCTGTCTCTGTATCCGTGTTCGGTGGGTAGTTCTCATACTCTGGATGCTTTGATGATACCTGTCTCCATACTGGTGTGAGAAGGTACTCTTGTTCCTCAGCAGTGTAGTTATCACCTTTGAGTGTTCCATCAAGTGCATCATCCAAGTATGTACGATAGTTCCACGTTGGTACTTTACATCCATAGACTGTATCCTTCAGACCGACAAAGTTGTCAGCAAAGAACTCATGGGGATCTCTGTTGATCTCAATGATCTCAAAGTTCTTCAATGAAGTCAATCCATGGAGTATGAGTTTTGTAGGTGTGATGATAGTCACCTCTTCATTGAGGAGTCTTCCATTCACCCAGAACTCGTAGAAGTTTCTGTTGAGGGGCTTATTGAGTTTACCCTCTACATTGATGTACCCATGAGATGGTATATTCCTGAGTGAGTATACCGAGTTCATTGGATACGGCGTTGTATGTATCTCAAGACGTTCGAAGATCTTGTATAGTCCCAAGAACTTGACGTACGTGTTTCGTCCTTCGTAAGATACTTCGAACATCAGTTTGCCTGTTGATGGATTCGTGAGAGGGAGTCTTCCTTCACTGGAGAGGATATACATATGATCAGCTCTTATGTACTCATTCTCCAGGCATATTGTAGGAGCTGTGATAAATCTGTCTCTTGTGAAGACGAACGTCTTCGGTCTGAGATCTATGTAGATCTCGTACTCCGTCTCTTCATCCAAATCGTACTGAGGTATGATCTTCACTGTGTCACTGATTGGGGCATACCTTGAAGTGACATGATGAATCCACCCATCACCTGCTACTAGTTCCTTCTCTTTGATAAAGTCCACTATAGCTATCGATCTCTCATCCTCTAACTGGGTATCGTTCTGATAGACATTGAACTCCATCCTCATGGATTCCTCTGGTGGATTGATCACATTATCGACGACTAGTGATGTGATGAGTTTACCAGAGTTATCAGTCACTGTATGTCCAAAGATATACGTGCCATACTCTTCGTTGTATCCATACAGATCCCCGGGCCTCAATGTCTCATCAATAGATGTGAAGAAGGATCTATCTACCTTCATATTGGTCTCATATCCACGAGAGACTGATTTCGGATCTTTGATCTGGACATCAAAGAGTGTTGGATCAAGTACATCTTCGAATCGATTAGCTGTCTTATTGAAGATTACCAGATCTTCTACATGGATCTCGTTCCTATAATGGAGATACTCAGAGAGTTTGAATTCCATCTCATATGTCAAAGATCCATCCTTTAGTCTACCAATGGTGTAGTATTCCTTCTGGTAGTATGGGAAGTTCTTCCTGATCTGAACTCCATCTCTCATAGCTACCTTCTTGGAGACAGTCCCTTTCACCACATAGTCACTGATACCAGCTGTAATGGATACCGTAGCATCTCTCTTCTCAGTTGATGTTCTGAGTTGGGCATCTGGTGACTTGATGAGGAAGATGCTCATATCATAAGAGAATGTACCATCCTCAAGATAGTTGAGAGTGAATCCTGATGGATCAGTGATAAGCTCCCACTTATGAGAAGTCATGTCCTCCCACTCCATTTTCGACCAATTGAACACAGCGATGTCCGATATCTTGAGGTCAGCTATGTACGCATGGTTGTTGAGAAGAGCATTGGAATACCTGACTGATTCAGGTTTATCATCGATATACTCTTGAGCATCACGGTATAGTGGATTACTCCATGGAGCTGTTGGATACAGGCCCTTTTCAGTTGGGAGCAATGGATATGCATCGATGTTGGTCCACTCAACAAGAACCGATGTCCACTTATAGTCAGCTATCTCTGGCTTATCGTAGACTATCTGTCCTCCTCTAAGGAATGATCTAACTCTGTAAGCCATCCTGTGCTCTTCATAGTTCTCATCTTCCTCCACGATGACCCAATCATTGATCTCCATGTTAGGAAGATCCATCAGAAGTTTCGGAAGCTTACTCGCGCGATATACATTGTGAGGGCCTTTCGTCATTGCTTCATTGATGAGTGAGTGATCAAACTTCTTCACCACATTATCATTGAGCTCATCGATTGAGTTGTGTATTCGAAGGCGCTTGATCTCATGGAACGTCCAGTTGTACTCAGTTCCTGGTGGGATCATCTGATCATCTGTTGAGATACCACCGATGTGAGGAATGGTGGGAATGAGTGTAGCATTCCAATGGTCATCATCGAATGGAAGACCATTGATAGTCTTTCCAGTGGTGATGGGATAATCAATTATTGGATGCTCATACTGCTCGTTCCTGGAATCATCGTTGTATTCATCATCGATGTTGTTAAACGTATCAGGGATGACCTTAGCTGATTGAGATGTTGGGTTCTCTCCATTGAATGTCAATGCATTGTCATCGAGATAGAATGAACCAATTCCCTTGGTGGGAGACCCATCTAGCTTATCAATATCCAACTTGATAATGTTCTCACCACAATCAACATAGACCGTCTGATTCTCAGCATATCCAGCGCCAGGATCATTCACTTCAGCAGTATTCACCTGGTAGACGAAGTAGTCTTCACCTGGTATGTGAAGGACTGACTCTCTGAGCTTGATTACATTATTGGCATTAATGTAGATGGTGTCAAACTCTGAAGGCATGTCTGGATCATCCGACTTCCTATGACGTACAACGAAGTCAGTGATTGGCTTACCGCCCAAGAAGACATCATACGAGATATCCAGATCATGAATGTTGTTGAAGTTGAACATCAACATGTCGTTCTCATCAAACGGGTTATAGGTAATGAGGTCAGACGATTTGTTCTCCAACTCTAGATCATCATACAGATGAGCCTCCTCACACAGGATATCAATCTTGAGTTCTTTACCAACTCCCTTCACCACTGTACATTCATACACATTCGAGATATCCTCTTCGAGTGCATACTCCATCAGTGGCTTTAGTTTAGTCACTTCTCCATCTTGGATCGTATCTACAATGAAGACAAGCTTCCTACCATTTGGCATCTCAATCTCAACGATATCCCTCTCATTGAAACCGAAGTTGTTTGCACATACATTGATCTCAGATATATGATACCATTTCTCTTCTTGTAGAGTTGGACATGAGGAGAAGAGTTGGTAGAGTTCATTGATCGTTTGAAGTGCTCCCTTTGAGTAGTTAGGTAATGCCTCTACAGAGTACCTAACATCATCACCTTCCTCAAGAGCTGTATCCTTCTCACCCTTGAGTCTAATCTTGTCTGGATCAGTGTCAGCTACATTCCTCAAAGCATATCGATGAATGTTTCCGAGACGGTTGTTCATATCCTTGATGAGTGAATGAAGCTTATCGGTATCCTTCCATCCATTCCCATCAGAATAGAAGATCTTGATCTTGTCATGAAGTTCCTTGATGCCATTATAGTATGACATAAACGTTGAGTCCACAAGATCATGCTTATCAGTGTAAGAATAGAGACTCGTTACATATCCCCACACATCAGTGATGTACTCAGCGAACATGATAGCCTGTCTAGCCTCCATAAAGGGCTGGCACATTGAGTCAAGCTTGTCAAGAGCTGTCATCAACTTACCCATCCACTTTACTACTGGCTCACTCATGTATGGAATGTAAACAGTCGAGAGATCTTTCCATCTATCCATGATCATCATGGTATTGGTCAGCACTCTGTTTAGTGGACCATTGTCTGACTTAGATGGAATCTTCAAAGACTTCTCCACCATATCAGTGATCACCTGGGCACCCTGAACGATGTTCGTGATAACATGATCATTGATAATGCGATGTGATGATACTTCAATGGGAACAAATCGTATTCCCATACCATCCCCTGATGTGATGGAATCATACTTATTCTGCTTCCATTCTGGGTTGATGAATGTCATATTGTGATATCCACTAATCCCAGCTATAGAAGCACAAGAATTAATGGTACCATCCACATCCATGACCTGACACACTCCCATACCTGGGATAGCTATGAAATCACCTTGCTGGTGCATAAATCCACCATCAGTCATCTCAAAGGTATCAGCCATATAGACATCCCCATACGATGGAAGTTCTTTGGAGAGAATGTATGGATCATTAACGTAATCCATGTAGTTGATACATGCATTGATCCACTCTTTTGACTCATTGATCGAGTCAATCTTCTCATTTGGGAACTCAGCCAGATCCTTGATCTTGTCAAAGACTTCTTGCTCATGGACAACGAATTCGGTCCAACTAGCTAGTGCTTGTCTTGTCTCTGAGTATCTCTCCATGGCATCTGCTTTATCGGTACCACCTAAGATGTATGATGCGTCATAGAGGATTTTCTCCATCGCTTCTACTAGAATATCACACAATCCTTCCTCATACTCATCACCAATCCACTGTCTCATCTCATTGGTAGCTTCATATACATAGAATAGGATGGCTTCAAGCTCATCCCTCTTGATCTTGTAGGCCATCATCTCTGACTGCCAACGAAGCACCTTGGATCGAGCATCATAGAGAGCATCTATCATCTCCTCATCGCGAGGGATATTCTTTCTCTTCCAGTAGTCAATGATAGCGTTACCGAGCCATTCGATGGCTTCAATAACAATATCCATTCTGGAAGAAATCTCATAGATCTCCTCTGTTGTATATGACTTACCTATCTGGGCATAATCAATGAGATTGACACAATCGATGAAGAGTTTGTTCCTGTATTCCTGAACTGTATTGTCCCATGGATAGTTGAACTTGTTTACCAGATACAAGAGTGATTCATCATCAGGATTCACCTTGTTGACCATGGTATATGTCTTGAGGTTATTGACAGCTTCCATGAAGTCATTTGTGTTAAAAGTACTGATGAGCTTGAGTAAGTCATTGATGATCTGAGGAGCCTTGAATATCTCCTCACCCATCTTCTTCAGATACTCAGCCTTCTTATCAGCTACATAGTGCTCCTGATAATCATTCCATATCACATGAAGGAGATCAGTGATGTTGATGACATAGCCAAGATGATCACTAAGTCTCTTGGAGATGGAATTGATATCATCATTGGAGAAGATCTCCATATCGAGGTTGAGAGTCTTCTTCAAAGCCTCAGACATATTCTCATCGGCCTCAACACACTTAGTGGAAAGATCGGTGAAATTTTCTATGCTCAGTTGGTAAGAATGCTTCTCCAGGTTGTCAATGATCCATTCATCCAGTGAGAGGAAGTCATTAACGGCATGATGTGCATCATCTTGTGCTTTCTTCAATATTGGTAAGAATCGGTCTGGATCGAATGACGAGTTAGGTCGTTTGAGAAGTCTTGTCTCATATGATGCTCCATTGACTATCTTGATGAGGAAGTCAAAGTATTGTGGTGCCCATGACCTCTGAAGGTACTGCTCGAAGTTGGTCACCCTCTGATACCCAAGGAAATCTTGAGAAATGGCCTCTCTCATCTTCTCCACATCGTAGTCAAATGGGAAGTTGTTTTGCTCACTCTTCAGGTAGTTAGCCATACCCATCTTGAAGTATGGATCGGATGTCTCCATAAAGAGCTTGTTAAATCGCTCATACGATGGATTGTCGATGATATACTCGATCACTTCCCATCGAGCATTGTAATGGAGCATTCCCTGATAGATCTCTCGAATACCCATCCAATAAAACTTCTCCATGAAGATGTCCTTGTATGTACCTCTCTGATTGAAGTAGTACGCATGGACATCGTCACCCCAATCGACCGATGCTGGTTCCATATCTTTGGACGGTTCAGTCACATTGATGTCATCTGTATAGAAGAAGAATGCTTTGAAGATCCGATTGGTGATTGGAGCTCCAGATGGATCACTGAGTAGATAGACATCAGGGTAGACATACTTGACATCCATATCATATGGATACCAAGTCATTGTATCTTGATCAAGCTCAAATGTCCACACATCTGACACATCTATCGGTCTCTGGAACCTCAACTTGTTCGGAAGGTAATCCTCCCATGGAGTTCGTACATGAGAATCCATAGCTCTCAGTATTCTCATGTAGTTGTATGACTCACCTAAGTCTCTAACAGAGTTGATGAGCTGATGTCCAATATACCAGAAGTCATTTGGTGTTGCAGTCTCCTCATAGAAGTAGAACGCGTTGTACCCAAGCTTCTCCACTTCATCGACTATCTTCTGGAATCGTGTATACAGAGTATCAAACTCAGCGTCGTATTCCATGAAGTATTTGTCCATGAAGTCGTGATCAGCTTTGAAGAGAGTGGCAAACTGCTCACGGATCTGTACTATCATTCTCCCATATAGGTCTGTAGTGGTAGTTGTATTCTTGATGAAGTTGTCGAAATCATCAAGTAGATCAGCTGTCTCCATGACGACTTCTCTCAGCTTATCAGAATCAGCTATGATGTCATCATAATCTTCAGTGATGTAGTCATTGAAGCTATCAGTGAGAATCATCGGACGAATCATCTTTTGCCATGCATTGGGATTCTCTTTGATGGCTCCATTGAGATCTACATACAGCTTCCTTCTCTGATCATCATATCGATCAGTAACTACTTGCTTATGTTGACCTCTCTCATTTACCTTAACTTCTCTGAAGTCAGCGATGTATGGACGGTAAACAAGATCACATGGGAGTGGTGCTGGAAATTCATGGAAGAACTTTGGTACAAGAAGTGATAACCAGAGATAGTCTTTACTCTCAGAACGGATGTAGTTCTGGTTGAGTTCAGAGATACCAGTTAGATCAATATATCCATCATGGATAGGTAGGAACTCGATATTCCTTCCTAGAAATTCCACTGATGTCATCTCATACTTGCGTATCTCCTCATCAGCTATACGATTGATGAATCCCACTACTTTGTCGGCAGAGAGTATCCTGGTATCTACTATCTCACTGACTGGAATCTTCCAATTCCATTCTCTCTCACACAGATCTCTAGAGATCATGATTCGAGTGGAAGCTTCAGTGTTGAATTTGTATACATCGACACGGAAGTTTTTCTTCTTCCATATTTCTTCATAGCGAAGGCGAAGTATAACCTCTCTCTCGTCTATGAGAACATCGTATTCGCTATCTACTCTACCATTAACGAAGACCATTGGGAAACATTTGAATGTCTTCCATTGAGTCAGTAGATCTGTCATGGATATCCACTGCTTCATCACTGGCTTGAATATCTCCTTCTCACTTGGAGCAAGGAAATCGTCTATAGGGATGCGGTATGTACAATGAGGAGTTCTCTTCTCATAGTCCACATCATCCATAGAGAAATGCCATTGATGGAAGTTACATGTATCATGGTTTGATGCGATAAGTGGATGAGTTGAATCATGATAGATGCTGAAGAGTGTGTCTTTTAGCACCTCTTCATTAAAGGAGTTATTTGTGACTGCGTTGTTTCGGAAGACCGATGACTTACTACCGTCACTGTCACCAATCCAGTATCCGGCTTCAGCTATACTGTCCATACTAAACAACTCATCAGCAGTCGATGGGTATTTGTCAAACGCCTTTGGATACCACTCAGGATCAAATGGACTCCACAGCGTCTCATGAATTTTTCGTGCCATTTATGGTACCTCTTTCCAAATGGAGGTGAGAGACAATATGGATGAAATCAATGTGAATACATTGAAATCTTTAACCAAGCAGCTCACTCTCCATGAGGAGCTGATACAAGAGTTGAAGAGCACAATAAGTGCTCT
>JAAUYS010000177.1 GCA_014804995.1 Clostridia bacterium | reverse complement strand
CATAGCGATGGTAGCCTTTCTTAAACCCCTGCGGATTTCGTCGGGAGTGAGTTCCATAGTTTCAAGGAACTTCTCCATAAGCTCGTCGTCGCCCTCTGCCGCCGCTTCCATAATAGCCATATGCGCTTCTTCTGCGGCGTCCTTTAATTCTGCGGGAATTTCGTCCTTATGGTACTGCTTGCCGTCGTCGGAGTCGTAGATTTCAGCGTTCATTTCAACAAGGTCTACGATACCGCGGAAGGTGTCTTCCTTACCGATGGGAAGCTCGATAGGAATAGGGTTAGCGTTAAGCCTCTCCCTCATCATATCTACTGCGCGCTGGAAGTTAGCGCCGTTAATGTCCATTTTATTGACGTATGCGATACGGGGAACGGCGTATTTGTCTGCCTGGCGCCAAACCGTTTCGGACTGGGGTTCAACACCGCCCTTTGCACAGAAGGTTGCAACTGCGCCGTCAAGAACGCGCAAAGACCTCTCTACCTCTACGGTAAAGTCAACGTGTCCGGGGGTATCTATGATGTTGACCCTGCATTCGTCCTTCTTGGTCATACCCGTTCTTGTCCAATGGCAGGTGGTTGCCGCGGAAGTAATGGTTATACCTCTTTCCTGCTCCTGAACCATCCAGTCCATAGTTGCGGTACCGTCGTGGGTTTCGCCAATCTTGTGGTTGATGCCGGTGTAATACAGAATACGCTCGGTAGTAGTGGTCTTACCTGCGTCGATATGCGCCATAATACCGATGTTTCTGGTATGCAATAAGTCGTATTCTCTTGCCATAATTTGTTACCTCTTAGAAACGGAAGTGAGCAAACGCCTTGTTTGCTTCTGCCATTCTGTGCGTGTCTTCCTTCTTCTTGACAGCACCGCCTGCGTTGTTGTAAGCGTCGATAAGCTCTGCGGCGAGCTTCGCGCTCATTTCGCGCTCGCTACGCTTTCTGGTAGCGATTACGAGCCAACGGATTGCAAGGGTCTGTCTTCTTTCAAGTCTGATTTCGATGGGAACCTGGTAGTTCGCACCGCCGACACGTCTTGCCTTTACTTCGAGAACGGGCATAATGTTGTTCATAGCCTGCTCAAAGATTTCCATTGCGTCTTTTCCGAGTTTTTCACTCATTATATTGAAAGCGTCGTAAACGATGTTTTGTGCCGTTCCGCGCTTGCCGTCGTACATTATCTGGTTGACAAGTTTAGTTACAACCTTTGAATGATACACGGGGTCCGGTAATACGTCCCTTTTGGGAACTCCGCCTCTTCTGGGCATAATTCTATCCTCCTGAAAATTTTTTTAAGGGTTTTACCTTAAATAAGCTATTGCTTGCCTTTTTGAAAGGTAGCAAACCTTCTCCGCGGTAATCCGCGAATACTGCCTACTTTTATTCGGTAAGGGTGAAATAAATCCGAAACAAGTAGGGAAACGCTTTATTGCGTTTTATTGTTTATAATTTTTAACTGTTAAGAAATAAAGAGAAACTAGTTAGGCGAGGCACACGAGGCTTTCCGACAGGAGCGTACACTGACGTACGTAACTGAGGAAAACGTAGTGCAACAATGCATAACGACGTTTATATTTATTTCTTGGGCTTCTTAGCGCCGTAGCGTGAACGAGCCTGCATTCTCTTAGAAACGCCTGCCGTATCGAGCGCACCACGGATAATGTGGTAACGAACGCCGGGCAAGTCCTTAACTCTTCCGCCACGGATGAGAACGGACGAGTGTTCCTGCAAGTTATGACCTTCACCGGGAATGTAAACGGTACCTTCCTGCTTGTTGGTCAAACGTACTCTTGCAATCTTTCTTATAGCGGAGTTAGGCTTCTTAGGGGTCGTGGTGGTAACCGAAAGGCATACACCGCGCTTCTGGGGACAGTTGTCCAAGATAGGCGACTTCGACTTATAAACCTGTTTTTCTCTGCCGTTTCTTATAAGCTGATTGATAGTGGGCATTTTCTACCTCCTTGTTTTGATGGATATTTCACCTCTTCCGCTTACCCTTAAAAGCGAAGGAGCTGTAATCTTGCTTATATATAATATAGAAAAAACTTTCACACGGTCAGTATAATCGTCCATACTAAGCGTGCGAAAGCAATTTTAGCAAATATTTACTTAATTGTCAAACAAAATTAATTGAAATTTACCGCTAATTTAAAATAACGTCCTTTAAGCTGTCGTACTTTTCCATTGCTATGCGGGAAAGCTCGCGCGTGTCAAGCGCGCCCGAAAAGGCTTCGTCGGAGATTGCTTTTGCCGTAAATACCGTTTCAACGGGGAATTTAAGGTTCTTTATTTCGGAAAGCATTCTTCCGCTTTGGCGCGTACCCATAAAGTCCCCGCCACCGCGCATTTTCAAATCGGCTTCTGCAATTTCAAAACCGTCGGAGCAGTTTTTGAGTACGGAAAGTCTTTCCCTCGCCTCGTCGGTGTCCGCGCCCATTAAAAGGAAGCAATAGCTCTTTTTGTCGCCCCTGCCTACGCGTCCTCTTAGCTGGTGAAGCTGTGAAAGTCCGAAGCGTTCCGCATTGTAAATTATCATAGTGGTTGCGTCGGGGACGTCAACTCCGACTTCTATTACCGTAGTCGAAACAAGGCAGTCGTACTCCTTATTTTTGAAAGCCGACATAATCTCGTTCTTTTCTTTGTCTTTCATTTTGCCGTGAAGAAGGGCAAACCTTACGCCCGGCATTTTTGCGCGCAGGTCGTCGTAAAGCTCGGTTACGGACATAACCGTTCCCTCGTCGTCCCCCTCAATCTTGGGGCAGACAAAGTAAGTCTGGTTGCCCAGCTTGGCTTGCTGTTCAACGTATTTAAACATATCGTTATATTTGCGCTCCGGTATGATAGACGTGGATATATCCTGCCGTGAACGGGGTTTATCCTTAATTGTGGTTACGTCTAAATCACCGTAGAAAATGAGGGATAACGTCCTCGGAATGGGCGTTGCCGACATAACGAGAACGTCGCACCCGTCGCCCTTTTCCAAAAGCGACGCGCGTTGCGCAACTCCGAAGCGGTGTTGCTCGTCGCAGACGGCAAATGCAAGGTTTTTAAACACTACGTCGTCCTGAATTACGGCGTGAGTACCGCAAACGACGTCAATTTCACCGCTTAAAAGTCCTTTTTTAATCAAACGCTTCTCGCTTGCGGGCGTAGAACCCGTCAATGTGGCGATATTGTATTCCTTAAAATACCTTTTTACAAGCTCGGCATTTTGGCGTGCAAGCACCTCGGTAGGGGCTATCATCGCACACTGAAAACCCGATTTAACCCCCATATATATGCCGGTTAACGCTACTGCGGTCTTCCCGCTACCTACGTCACCCTGCAATAACATATTCATTTTGCGGGGGGAATTTAAGCACTTGTAAATCGCCTCTACCGCGTCGGTTTGCCCATCGGTAAAATCAAACCCGAAACGGGCTTTAAAGCTATCTATTTCCTCTTTTTTGACCGAATAACGCCTCAATCTTGCGTCGTCGCGCCCGCCCTTTATTACTTTAAAGGCGGAAATGAGTAAAAAATACTCTTCTAATGCTATGCGCTTAGAACCCTCTTTTACGTCCTCCGCGCTCTCGGGACAATGCACTTTAAAATATGCTTCGCTAAGTGGCATTAAACCGTACTTTTTTATCATTGGTGCGGGAATATGGCTTAAATAAGGCACTTTTTTAAGTGCTTCGCGAATGGCAGTTCTTATAACGCCCTGCGTTAAACTGCCCGATAGAGAATAGACGGGGATAAGCCCTTTTAAGTTTCTGTTTTTGTCCGCCCGCTCGAAAGAGGGGTTTACCATTTGGCAACCCAAACCGTATTTGTTTTGCACCCTGCCGTAAAAAAGGTACTCCGCCCGCTCCAGCTTTTGTGCGACGTACGGCTGGTTGAACCAGATAGCCGTAAACATATAACCGCCCTGCTGGCAGAGCGCCTTTACAAAAGGACGGCGGGCGTAGGGGTTTACCTCTACGTTCAAAACTTCGCATAGGGTTAAAATGACGTCGTTGTGGTAGGCGTCCTTTAAATAAGTAACCTTGCGCAAGTCAAGATAGTCCCGCGGAAAGTGTTTAATAAGCTCTTCCACCGTATAAATATTGAGTTTGTTTAAGTCCTTTTCACGCTTTTCGGATACGAACTTTATAGATGTAAGGCGCATATCTTTTCACTTATTTTAAAACCTCCGCGCGCAGTCTGCGCGCGGAGGCTCTTCTTTTCAAATAAAATTATTCGAGTGATACCATATAATAGTACACGGGCTGACCGCCGAAGTGGAAGTCCACGTCGCAGTCGGGATACTGCTCTGCAATTTTGTTTGCAAGCGCTTCCGCTTCCTCTTCCTTTACGCCCTCGCCATAGTAGAGGGTTATCATTTCGTGGTCGTCGTTTTTAAGGGCTTTTACAAGTTTAATCGTAGTGTCGTCTATATTGTCGCTCTTTGCGAGTATCCTCTTATTGTCAAGACCTATTATGTCGCCCTCTTTGAGCTTGAAGCCGTTCATCGTCGTTTCCCTTACGGCGTAAGTTACCTGTCCGGAAGCAACGTTGTCTATCGCGTGGGTCATATTGGTCTTGTTTTCGGGTACGGACGCTTCGGGGTTGAACGCAAGCGCCGCCGCGAAGCCCTGCGGAACGTTCTTGGTGGGGATAACGTGAATCGTGCGGTTGTTTACAAGCCCTTTCGCCTGCTCTGCCGCGAGAATTACGTTGGAGTTGTTGGGGAATACGAATACGTTTGACGCGTTAATCTTCTGAACGGCGTCAGCTATATCCTGAGCCGACGGGTTCATAGTCTGTCCGCCTTCAATTACCCTGTCGCACATTAAATCTTTAAATATTTCTTCAAGACCCTTACCCGCGCAAATAGAAAGCATACCCATTTCTTTCTTTTCCGCTTCAAGCTTTGCCTTTAAGGCGCGGTTCTCTTCAAGCATATTTTCGATTTTTATTCTGTCAAGCTCGCCGAGTTCAAGCGCATAAGTGAGCGCAACGCCGGGCGTATTGGTGTGAACGTGAACTTTAATAAGCTCTAAATCGCCGATGCAGATTACGCTGTCGCCGATGTTCATAAGCTTTTCTTTGAGCCTGTCGATGTCGGCAAGCGTAGTCATCTTTTTAAGATTGATTACGAAAAACTCAGTACAATATGCAAATTCAATGTCGCCGAGGTCGAGGTTGATTATATCGGAGTTGTCGCCGAAAACGTCCTCGTCGCTCTTTGTGTCGGAAGCTTCTGTGGGGATTTCGCTAAGTTCGGCTTCTTCACCCGAAAGTGCCGCCAAGAAACCGCGCATTATGGTCATAAGCCCTACGCCACCGCTATCCACAACGCCCGCTTTCTTCAATACGGGAAGAAGTTCGGGGGTTTTAGCAAGGGCTTCGTCGCCGACTTCGATTAATGCCGTTAAAAAAGGAACGAAGTCCTTATGCTTACTTGCAAGCTTAGAAGCGCTTTCCGCCATAAGCCTTACTACGGTTAAAATAGTACCTTCTTTGGGGATAGAAACCGCGCCGTAAGCGACTTTTGAGCCTGCCTCCATAGCTTTTGCAAAGGTTTTAGTATCGAAAGCGTCCTTCGTTTCGCGTACTACGGAACAAATTCCGCGGAAAATCTGTGAAGATATTACGCCCGAGTTACCGCGCGCGCCCTTTAAAGCGCCCTTTGAAACCGAGTCGCAAATTTCCTGAAAGCGGTTTGAAGCGCAAGCGTTCATCTCTTTAACCGCCGATTGAAGGGTGAGCGACATATTCGTACCCGTATCGCCGTCGGGTACGGGGAACACGTTGAGCGCGTCAACTTTCGCTCTGTTTATTTCAAGCATTCTGGCACCGGAAATAACCATTTTACGGAACTCGGTGCTGTTTACCGTTTTTGACATATTTAATTACACCACTTATATTTTTCTTTATGCGCGTTACAGCAAATTCGCGCAAACGCCTTTTTTAGGCTTTGCGCGGACTTTTTAAAGTTTTACACCTATGATATTGACGTTCACGGTATCGACTATCATTCCCGTGAACTTTTCAACCTTGTATTTAACGCTCTCTTTTAAAGACTCTGCAACTGCGTTTATGGAAACGCCGTACTTTATGATAACGTTTACGTCGATAAAAATTCTGTCGCCGGAAGTTACGACTTTAATTCCCCTGCCGTCGGGTTGCTTTTTTAAAAGCTCAGACAGGGAATCCGTCAGTTTACGCGAAACCGTGTCAACTATACCGTAGCATTCCAGTGCGGCGTTTTTAGCCACCTTAGCGATGGCTGAATCGGATATTGAAATTTTACCGTACACGTTGCTGGTATTTACCGACATTTTTATCTCCAATACTGGCGGCGGTTTACACCGCTTTTACCTTTTACCATTTTAACCCATTTAATTATATTTTGCAAGTAAAAAAGTAAATTATAAATAAATTATATGATTTTAAGGCAGTAGTTTTTAAAATTATTTTGCAAAATATATAAAAAATTAAAACTTTAAAGGCGTTTTTGATTGATTTTTTTTAAATTGCGTGCTATATTTAGTAAGCCGTTTTGAAAAACGGCGTTATTTTAAGCTATTTTGAGTTAAAACCCACGGAGGTAAGAGATATGTCAAGAGTATGTACCGTTTGCGGAAAGGGTCAGACCACCGGCAACAACGTAAGCCACTCTAAGAGAAGAACGAGAAGAACGTTTAAAGCTAACGTTCAGAAGGTATCCTATGTAAGCGAAGGCAAGACCGTTACCGGTTACGTTTGCGCAAGATGCCTTAAAACCGTTGAAAGAGCGTAAGGTTTTACGCCCTTTTGCCAAGCAAAAATAAATTGCGGTAGCGTTTAATGCGCTACCGCTTATTTTTTACTCTTAACCGCAGACTTCCTTAAATACCCTTAAAAAGTTCCCTCTTGCAAGCTTTTCTAAAACTCTTTGCGCTATCCCCGCGCCCGAAAGTCTTTCCAATATGTACTGCATACGTGTGCAGTCGGGTATTTCCTCATAGGGCGGTACCCCGTCGAAGTCAGACCCGAACGCAATTACGTCCTCCCCGCCGACGTTTATAATATGCTTGACGTGGCGAGTTAAACTTTCCACAGGGTCGTCGCCAAGAAAATCTTTGCAGAAGTTTACGCCTATAACGCCACCCGTTACGGCGATTTTTTTTATTAAGTCGTCGGAGAGGTTGCGCGACACGTCGAAAACGCTTTGCGCGTTGGAGTGGCTTGCAACTACGGGGATTTTTCTGTCCGCCAAAATGTCGTCCGCACCGCCGTCAGAAAGGTGAGAAATATCTACGATAATTTTATTTGCGTCAAGCCGTTCAACCGCTTCTTTGCCTAAGGGCGTAAGTCCGCACCTTTCCCTTAAAGAAAACTGTGGCAACCCGTCCTTAAAAATAAGGTTAGGGCGCGCTAACAGGTTCTCGTCATTCCAAACGAGGGAAACCATTTTTACGCCCTCTTTTTTAAGGCGGTCAATGCCGTCCAAGTCGTCGCCTAAAAAGCCCAAGTTTTCAACGGTAAGAATAAAGCCGATTTTACTGGTCCTTTCACACTCGTAAAAATCGGCAAAATTTTCAATTGGTACGGCAATATGCTTGAGTTTAGGCATACTTTGCCTGTAAAACGACAGGTATTTTTCAAAGTCATCTCTTGCCGTTTTACCGTTTGTGAATATTGCAAAACACTGTGCCAAGGCACAGCTTTTTTTAAGCTTTTCAAGGCTTACTTGCAGGTCGTTTTCTACTATTTGAAGTCCTTTATCGGCACAGACCGTAAGCGTATCGCAATGTAAATCAATATATCTCATTTCTTAAAAAACAGTCTTAAAAACTTCCTTATTGCCTTAGGCGGTTTAATGCAGATAACGGTCATACTTCACCCCTTAAAAATTGACGCTCCATTATATGCAAACCGCATTTAAAAAAGTTACCCTCTTATGTTTTTTATAGCCTGAGTCATATCCTGCGCGCGGAACACCGCTGACCCCGCGACGAGGACGTTTGCCCCCGCCTTTCTTATAATTTCCGCGTTTTCTTCGGTAACACCGCCGTCGATTTCAATATCCATTTCGGGTCTGCCGAT
>JAAUYS010000176.1 GCA_014804995.1 Clostridia bacterium | reverse complement strand
CATCACAACCATATCATAACGCCACGCCAAAGCGGGGCGTTATGATATGGTGGACGAGTCGGGACTTGCACCCGAGTCTTACGAGTTTCGTCTGAGCTTTCTACATACTTATTCCGCCTTTGAACTTAACCTGCCGTTCCCGACGGACGGGAAACGGTAAGCGCATACCGCTGAAATTCTTTTACACGCGCGCGGTAGAACGCGCATAAAAGTTTACCGTTTAGTTGACGCCGACTACTTTCCAACGGTGAAAAAGAAGCGACGGGCAGCGTTTAAGTTAAGCTGCGCAAGCTACGCCTGCCGACCTGAAGGAAGGGAAAGCGATAACTTTTGAATCTTTTGATTCTGCATTTAAATTTAAGTTCCGTTTTTACAAAGCCGAGCCTTTGGTATGCTTTTCTCATTCTCTGCCCGCAATCGAATCTGAAACTCGCCCAAAGCCTGTTTCTTCGCCTTAATTGAACTTAATTACAATTAAAACTTTTTGTTTGCAGAAAAATAATTTTATTTATTATAATTTATTATAGAAAAAAAATCAAGCGTTTGATTTTGTTTTCTATTGACAAATCGTGTAAAATGAATTAAAGTTTTATTATGATTTACACGGTAACGTTTAATCCCTCTCTGGATTATTACGTACAAGTAAATAATCTTAAAGGCGGTATTGTCAACCGCACCTCCGGCGAAAGGCTTGCCGTGGGCGGAAAGGGCTTGAACGTATCACTCGCCTTGAAAGAACTAGGTGAAGAAACCGTAGCCTTAGGCTTTGTTGCGGGCTTTACTGGTAAGTATATTCGCGACAAGGTTGCGGAGCTGGGACTTGACTGCAACTTTATAGAAGTTGACGGGCAAAGCCGTATTAACGTTAAGATTAAAAGCAATACGGAAACGGACATAAACGGCACGGGCGCGATAGTTTCTTCAAACGACGTAAATAAGCTGGTAAGAAAGTTAAAGGCGCTTTTAAAAGAAGGCGACTGGCTTGTCGTGTGCGGTAGCGTTCCCTCTACCCTTGACTTCTCCGCCTACGCAAATTTATTTAAAAAGTTAAAAGCCATAAACGGCGTAAATATTGTTGTAGACGCGTGCGGAAGGCTTTTGACCGAAACGCTTAAATACCGCCCCTTTTTAATTAAACCCAACATCTACGAGATGTGTGAAATTTTTAATTTGACCGCTATCCCCGACATAGAGGGCATTTTTGCCTGCGCAAGGCGCTTGCAGGAAATGGGCGCGCGTAACGTGATAGTTTCAATGGGTTCGTCGGGCGCGGCTATGGTTACCGAAACGGCGCAGTCAATGTTCGTGAGAGCGGCGCGCGGACAGCTTGTAAACTCGGTTGGCGCGGGCGACAGTATGGTTGCAGGCTTTATCCACGAATATTTGAAGTCGGGGAACTACTTCTCCGCACTAAATTTTGCAACGGCGGCGGGAAGCGCCTGCGCGTTCACAAAGAACCTTGCAACTAAGGAACAAATCGAGTATATAGAATCCCTTATGCTTTAAAGGCTATGTTAGAAATATATATTACGGCTAATAAAAGCGTTCATAAAAAGGTAAAAATTGCGATTGCCCGCCATATATGCGGGAGTTTCGCTATTAATTTTAACGAAAACGGCAAACCGTACGTTGAGGGCGACCCCCTCTTTTTTTCAATTACTCACAGTAAAGATACAGCGGTTTTCGCTCTGTCCGATAAGCCCGTGGGAATAGATTTGGAGTTTATTGACTGCAAAAGAAAGATTGAAAGCGTCCTTTTACGCTTTACTGACAGGGAATTAAGCGAAATAAACGGCAATTTGCCCTTATTTTATGAAAATTGGGTAGTAAAAGAAGCGTATATAAAGCTTATCTGCGGTACTATTGCGCACTACTTTAAACAACTTGAATATGTCGGCAAGTTATTGTATTGCGACGGTAAAAATGTAGACTGCAATATAAACGTTTTATATCCCGAAAATGGCGTTATTTGTGCCATATGTGGGGGTTTACAGTGTTTTAACAGTAAAATAAAACGCTTCCGCCTCAGAAAAGGAGAGAGTTTAAAATGAACGGTGAAACTAAATGCGTATTCGTAATAGCAATGGAAAAGGAAGCTCTTCCGCTACTCAAATTCATTGATATTGAGGAAGATTATTCCTACTGCGCAAAACACGTAATTTCCGGCAAGCTTTTCAATAGACCGGTAAGCGTTGTAATTTGCGGTGTCGGCAAAGTAAACGCAGGTTGCGGTGCGCAAATCGCCGTAGACCTTTTAAAAGCCGATACGGTAGTAAACCTTGGCGTTGCCGGCGGGCTTAACAGCGGGCTTAAAATAGGCGAGATATACGCTATATCGGAAGTAGTTCAGTACGACTTCGATTTAACGCAGTTGAACGGAACGGAAATAGGCACGCTTGACGAGTGTGATAAAAACTACCTGCCCCTTACCCTTCTTAATACAAGTTTTATGGCAAAGAGATGCGCTACGGGCGACAGGTTCAACGACAGTAAAGACGATTACAGCCTTTTGACCCAAACCCTGAAAGCCGACGTGCGCGATATGGAGCTTGGCGCAATCGCCCAAACCTGTATGCACGCGGGCGTTAAATGCTTGGCGTTTAAAATTATTTCCGACCTGGCGGGTAGCGGAAGCACGACCGAACAGTATTTAAAGAACCTGACGCAGTGCTTTACTACTCTTGAGAGAAACTTAAAGGAGCTTACGGATAAAATTTATGGATAGAATACCCTCCTTTTCAAAAAATCACGATGAGCTTAAAACGGGTTTACACCGTTGCGGTACTGCACACGGTGTTACCACCTGGGATTTGCGCTTTAAAAAGCCCAACGGCGGGGACTACCTTTCTAACCCCGCAATGCACACAATTGAACATCTTCTTGCAACCGTTTTAAGAAATTCCGCACATAAAGAGGATATTATCTACTTCGGACCTATGGGTTGCAGAACGGGCTTTTACCTTTTAACGGTGAATTTGAACGAGGAAGAGCTTATTCCGCTCCTTAAAGAAAGCTTTAAATTAGCCCTTGAATTTGACGAAGTACCCGGAAACAAGCGCGAAGAATGCGGAAATTACCTGGAACACGACCTTGACGGTGCGAAGACAGAATGTAAAAAATATTTGGAGTTACTTTTATGAAACCCCTTGGCGGAGGCTGGGACGAATTGCTTGCGCCCGTATTTCAGGACGAAAAATACGGCAAAATACGCGAATTCTTGAAATACGAGTACTCGCACCACGTCGTTTACCCCGATATGTACGATTTGTACAACTGTTTCAGATACACCCCCTTAGACAAAATTAAGGCAGTAATTTTGGGACAAGACCCCTATCACGAGCCGAACCAGGCGCACGGGCTGTGTTTTTCCGTAAAAAAAGGAGTAAAACTTCCCCCCTCGCTACAAAATATCTATAAAGAGATTGAAAGCGACTTGGGCATAAAAGAACCGCCCTGCGGGGATTTGACCAAGTGGGCGGAAAGCGGGGTTTTACTTTTAAATACAACGCTGACGGTAAGGGAACACCTTGCAAACTCCCACGCAAATTGCGGTTGGGCGTGGTTTACCGACAGCGTGATAAAGCTTATTTCCGAAAACACGCAGAACGTTGTGTTTATTCTGTGGGGCGGTAACGCCAGAAGCAAAACGCCGTTAATAGATAAAAGTAAACACCTGATTTTGCAGTGCGCACACCCCTCTCCGCTGTCCGCGTATAACGGGTTCTTCGGTTGCAAACACTTTTCAAAAACAAACGAATACCTTAAAGCGCACGGAAAAGACGAAATTAACTGGGATTTGAACTGATATGAAATATGTTGTAATTTTGGGCGACGGAATGTCCGGCTGGAAAATTGACAGCCTTGGCGGTAAAACTTGCCTTGAAGGCGCAAGAACGCCGAATTTGGACAGCTTGGCGCCCTTATCTGAAATAGGACTTTGCAAGACCGTACCCGACGGTTTTAAGCCCGGGTCTGACGTTGCAAATATGTCTGTTTTGGGCTTTGACCCTGCAAAATATTATACCGGCAGGTCGCCGTTGGAAGCCGTTTCAATGGGCATAAAACTTACCGACACTGACGTTACTTTAAGATGCAACTTTGTAACATTATCCGGTGCAGAACCTTATGAAAATTTGGTTATGGAGGACTACTCCGCAGGGGATATTCCCACCGAAGAAGCACAGGAGCTTATTGAGTATTTAAGTGAGAGCCTTGCAAGCGAAAGCCTTATATTTTACACGGGCGTTCAGTACAAGCACTGCCTTGTAGTAAAAGAAGGAAAATGTGGCAGTAACCTTACGCCCCCGCACGATATAAGCGATAAAATAATAGGAAATTACTTACCGAAAGGCGTTAATTCAAGCATATATGGGGGTCTAATGCAAAAAAGCTATCAGCTTTTAAAGAACCACCCTATAAATTTAAAGCGCGTAAAAGAAGGTAAAAACCCTGCAAACTCCATATGGCTTTGGGGCGAAGGCACAAAGCCCGCCCTTGAAAATTTTGAGGCTTTAAGGGGCAAAAAAGGCGGGTTAATTTCCGCCGTTGACCTTATAAAGGGCATAGGGATTCTTGCCGGTTTGAAGATAATAGAAGTTGACGGTGCAACCGGAAACTTTAAAACAGATTTTTCAGGAAAAGCCAACCGCGCTATGGACGAGCTTTTGGGCGGGCTTGACTTTGTGTATATCCATATAGACGCCCCCGACGAATGCGCACACCACGGCGACGTTGAACACAAAATTTATTCCATAGAGCAAATTGATAAAAAGGTTTTAAAGACGGTTAAAGACAGGCTTGACGGCGCGGGCGAGGACTATGCAATACTCGTTTGCCCCGACCACCCCACGCCCTGCAAGATAAAGACGCACGCCCAAGAACCCGTACCCTACCTTTTGTACACCAACGTAAAAAGCCTTGCAAACGGCGCAACCCGCTATACGGAGAGTGAAGCCCAAAAGACGGGTAAATACGTTGAAAACGGCTATGAACTTATTGAAAAGCTGTTAAATATATAAATTTGGCAAAATTAAAACCCCCGCTTAATCAAGCGGGGGTTTTTTTTTAGTAGTTGCCAAATGCTTCTTCAACTTCTCTTGAATTCTCGGATATGTAACTAGTCTTTCTACAGTGTTTTAAAATTTTTCTGCCACGCTCGTTACGTGTATAGACGAGTTCTATCTTGCCAAGCGACTTTTTAAGATTTTTGGCAAAGGTCCTTGCCACGTCCTGCTTATTACCCAGGACGGTCGGGCAGGCAAGCGCGTTTCTGTACCTTAAAATGCCGTGTTCACGGGGAATTAAAAGGTATCTTGGGCATTCCGCAGGCGAGAAAAGGTCGGCAACCGCCGAAGAAAAGAGCTTCTGCTCCCGCATTACCGCGCCTTTAAGCTTTACGTTTATTGCGCTACCGATTTCGTTTGAAGATACGCTGACTGAGCAGTCGGAATTGATAAGCCCGCACTCCTTCATTGTGTCCAGCATAGCGTTTGAAAGCCGTTCAATGGACTTTTTGGGATTGGAATGCTTTAATAATTTGTTTATTACAAGGTTAAACAGGAAATCCAGAAGTATAAAAATGCATATTGCGCCGATTATTCCGACAACCCAATGCACCGTTTCGCTTGCAAAGACATAAAAGCTGTAACATACGGCAAACATTACTAAGCCGAGTAGCGAAATTAAAAGCCCCAAGCGCGCAAAGTTGAAGAACGTAAACGCGGGTATGCTGTTCTTTTCAGGCACGGCGCTCACCTGGTATATCTCGGAAGATACGGCAAGCGAATTTTCCCACTTGGTCTTCAACCCCTCCCTGTCGGAAGAAATTTCACGCATTTCTCTATTAATTCTTTCAACTCCGTTCTTATCGTACGGGGGCTGAATTACGGTTAAACGGGAAACACCGCTCTCTATTCTGTCAGTCGTATAAGACGGCGCCACGAAGCAGTTAAACCGCCTTTGAAGAAGCTTGAAGTCGTAAGAAGTCAACTCCTCCTTACCGCCCAAACCGTCGGGTTCAACGGTTACCAAGTGCCATATATTAGCAGTCTTTTCGGGATTGTTTTTATCAGTTCTTATGGCTCTTCCGCGCATCTGGTTAGATAGCATAAAACTGCCTACGAAGCTTGCAAGAATTAAGGTGTTAATGCAGGGGGAATCCCACCCCTCGCCCAAAAGCGACTTGGTGCCGACAAGGGCGCAAATTTCACCGCGGGCAAAAAGCTCGCCTATGCAATTCACCTTTTCTTTATTACCGCCACGGATATTAAACACGGCGTATTCAGTGTTTTCAATGGGCTTTAAAGTACAATTGACCCCCATATATGCCAGACTTTCGGCACAATTGACGGGTAAAATTACTAAACTGCCGGACACCGCTCCGCAAGGGTTTGGGCAACTTTTTCTAAGCACTTCAAATACGCTTACAACGCTTACTTCGTCAAGCTTTTTGTCCTTGCCGATTAAAGATAAATCTTCCTTTCTTATGTAGTCTGTCAAGACCAAAAGCCTTAAATCACGACCTAAATTCCTGCTTTCAAGTTTAGTTATTTCGGCTATGCTTTCAAGCTTGCCGGACGAAGATATAAGCTTCTTTTTAAGCTTGTCGTTAAGCGTTAAAACTATTTTGTCCCTTTCGGTTAACTGCCGGCTTTTAAACACCTCTAAAAGCCGTTCGCGTTGTACGCTGTCCAAAAGACTTTCCTGTTTTAAAATAAAGTTTAAAGCTTGTTCCGTCTCTTCCAAGTTAGGCTTTTTAAAGTTCTTTATTTTGACGTATTTGGAAAGCTCTGCGTCAAGCTCCAAAGAATAGCTTCTGAATAAATTGAGGCAGGCGCAGACTTCTTTATAACTATTTTCAAGCCAGCCGTTTAAGTCGGCTGAGCGGTAATTTAAGTTTTCGCAAGCGTAGTACAGCTCCCGCCCTTCTTTCAGCCGAGATAAAGCCTCTTGCACGCGATTAGAGTAATCTTTAAAGTCCTCCGTTTCCTTTTCCGACGGGTAATTGAACCAAACGTAGTCCTGGTGGGGGCAAAGCGTACCCTGTTTAACGAGTTCGGGTACAAAAATCTCTTCATCAATTTCCCCGCACACGGAAACGTACCTGTTCCACTCGCCCGCGTTCGCGTCGTAAGGGGGCGTTGCCGTAAGAGAAATTATCTTGATTTTACCGTTTAACGCCTGCACAAACTTTTCAAGCGCGCGTTGCCATTCGTTTTGAAGGTGGTGCGCCTCGTCAAGGCACAGCGTTTCTACGCCGGCAGATTGCACGGTTTTAAATATGTCCAAATCGGAGCAGTCAACCTCCTCCCCGTCCGCGCACTTTACCCTTTCAACCGCGGAATAGAGCGCCTGATAGGTTATGGAAGTTATTTTTTTACAGTCGTGCAAGTCGTAAGAGATATAGTCGGAAATATTTTCCCCTTGGGGCAGAAAGCTTTCTTCAAACCGTTGCCCCCACTGGTCGCGTATGGTCGTCGTAGGCGAAAGAATAACGCAGGGCTTAGAAAGCCTGCGTATCAATTCCAGCCCCAGAACGGTTTTACCGCTACCCGGCGCCGCTACTATGTTAATTCTGCCGTCGGAGAGGTATTTATCCGCCCCGTCCAGAACTTTTTGCTGATAACTGCGGAAAGTCCCGCAGAAGTTTACGTTCTCAAACATTTTACTCTTACGCCGAATTTAAAATTCAAACAGCTTCCAAGGGGTTTCTTCTTTGGGAGGTTCAATTATGAACTTCAAACTTTCGCCCGTGGTGGGGTGCGTAAAGCGCAGGCTGTACGCCCAAAGCGCAAGCTTGCCTTTTACCGCCTTTTCACCGCCGTAGCGCATATCGCCGTAGACGGGACAGTTTATTGACGAGGTCTGAACGCGTATTTGGTGCGTTCTGCCCGTGTGCAGAGTTATTTCCGCAAGGGAAAGCCCTGCCCTTTCCTGCTTTATGTCGTACTCAAGAGAGGCAAACTTTGCGCCCTCTTCCGTCTGCGTGCAGACGTAAACCATATTGTTTACGCTGTTCTTTCTTAGGTAGTTTTCAAGCGTTGCCTTCTTCTTGGAGGGCGTACCGCATAATACGGCGTAATACTTCTTTTCAAACCCGCCGTTTTTCATCTGCTCCGTAAGCCTTGCCGCCGACTTAGAGGTTTTTGCAAACACCATAACCCCGCCCGTAGGTCTGTCAAGGCGGTGTACAAGCCCCAAAAACACGTTGCCGGGCTTATTGTACGTAACCTTTAAATACTCCTTAACGCAGTCAAAAAGATTGCTGTCCCCGCTTTCGTCAGGGCAACAGGGTATCATTTGCGGTTTTAAAACAACTATAACGTGGTTGTCCTCGTGCAGAATTATAAGGTCGTTAATTTCCATAGCCCTCTCCCGTAAAAAGTCCGCTCGCCCCGCAAGGCAGGGGTATGCCCTCCTCGGTGTCTATGCCTACCTCGTAAGCTTCGACTTGACCCAAAAAATCCTTTAATGCGAGCGTTAAAATGTTTTTAAGAACCGCGGGTTGCAAGCCCGTAGTGTAACTGTTTATTAAAAAGAATAGCGGTTTGTCGCTTAAAAGTTTGGCGCAAGAGAGTACGAAGGAATACAAATCTCTTTCAATCTTCCACATCTCTCCGCCGGGGCCTCTTCCGTAGCTGGGCGGGTCCATAATAATTCCGTCGTACTTGTTGCCACGCCTTATTTCCCTTTGGACGAACTTCATACAGTCGTCAATTATGTAACGGATACCGCTCTCTACACCGGAAAGCCTTGCGTTCTCTCCCGCGCGCTCAACCATCCCTTTGGAGGCGTCCACGTGCGTTACCTTAGCGCCCGCTTTTGCGCAGGCAACCGATGCCCCGCCGGTGTATGCAAAAAGGTTTAAAACCTTTATTTCTTTATCCTTATTTTGCGATTGGGTGGCACATATGATGCGTTTAAGCGCATTCCAGTTGACTGCCTGCTCGGGGAAAAGCCCCGTATGCTTAAAGCCCATAGGCTTGACTTTAAAGGTCAAATCTTTATAGCTTACCGTCCACTCCGCAGGAAAGTTTTTGCGCTTTTCCCAAGCGCCACCACCCTTTTCACTGCGGTGGTAAACGGCGTTTATCTGCGGGTAAGAATATAAATCTTTCCCGCTCCAAATGACCTGCGGGTCAGGGCGAAGCAATATTACGCCGTTCCAGTCCTCCAACTTCATTCCGTCGGACGTGGCGATTATTTTATAATCTTTCCAGTCGTTTACCGTTTTCATAGGTTTATTATATCAATAGCAGTACAATTTGTAAAGCAAAATGTTTTAAAAGTAAAAAAGGCGCGCCCGCAACCGAATGCGGGCGCGCCCCGATATTTTACCGCTATGCGGTAACTTTTACTTGCTGTACGTGTACAGAACGTCGTAAAGGGTTGAATAATAGCTTGAAAGGTAGTTCTTTGCAACCGCATCGTTGGAATAGAGGGACATTCTTTCCGACGGGTCCTTTATGGAAAGATAGTAATCGAGTACTATTTTATACCTTTCGGTATAAGAGAGCGAGTAATCTACTATGTAGCCTACTTTTTCGTTACCGAAATCGTCAGGGATAAACGGCTCGTTTAAGGCAAGCCCGTATTCAAGCTGTTCAACGATGATTTCAATCTGATAGTTAAGCTCTGCTTCAAGCTCCGCCTGCTTTTGGGCAAGCAGAGACGATTTTTGCATATCGTCCGTGTAGACAAGCTTTTTAAACAGAGCAAGCTCCTGCCCGTACTTGTGGATAAGCTCGTTTTTATTCTTTTGTGCTGTGCGCAAAAGTTGCATCTGCACGGCAGTCAGTTTATCTATTTCTTCGTCGGTCAAAGTGATTACGTCAAACTTCATCAATGACCTCCGCCACGGCTTCCAGTTTATAGATTTTACCTTTGCCGGTAACCGTTATTTTGAAGCTTTTACCGCGCATATTAGGACGGAATTTACCGCGTAGACCCCATAATATGCGCGAATTAACGCCGTCAGACACCTCAACACGTACGTCGTTCCCGCCTAAGATGTTTATCTCTTTCAGCGTCTTTCTGCCACTCAAAGAAAAGTCAACTTTTTTACAGATATACTTAAAATCTTCCCCCTTACCTATTTCAGTCGCCTGCGTTCCGGCATAGGCGAAAACTGCCTCTCCGTAGCACATAGCGTCGGCTTCCCCGTCAATTAAATAGGCTGTATTTTGCCTTAAATTGACGGCAAGCACGGCGCGCCTTTCAAGCGATTTGGAGTATCCGCTTAAAAGGTACGCTTCGCCGTTTGCGGTACAGCAGTTTACGTCCTGCAAGTCGTCGCGCAGAGGTACTTCCGCGCGCCTTATTTCAGAACCGTTGAAATAGTACAACCCCTCCACGGTGTAAAACAGCAGATTTTCCTCCGCCACTACTGCCGTGTTTTGCTGTATTTTGGGCGTTCTTGCGTCCAAATAGTCAAGCTTGTAGTTTTCGGGCGTGCCGTAAGCCGTAAACAGCGTTATTCCGTATTCCCTAATTACAGCAATTTTATCGCGGTAAATTATAAGGTTTAAAATTTTGCCGTAGGAGTTTTCAAGGCAGACCCAGCCCGCACCTGAAATACCTTCTTCCCAGTCGTCGTATCCGCCCTCACCGGACCACTTTATTTTGTACGCGTCCGTTTTATCTACACCGAAAATCCTGCCGTTTTTGAGTACGCAAGAAGTTACTCCGCCAGCAAAACTATTTACGCTGACGCCAAGCTCGTGTATATAGTACCACTGCGAATCGGCTATAATTACAGCGCAGTAGTTATTGCCGACTTTCCCCTCAATCAGCGACGGGTCGTGAGCAAGAATACGCCTTATTGCAATCTGCGTGAACCCGTCTGACGACTGCGCAACGGAACTGCCTGAGCTTACGTTTACTCTTTTTACCTCCGTAGAATAGTTCGCGTAAATAGTGTTTTGCAGAAACGCCGT
>JAAUYS010000175.1 GCA_014804995.1 Clostridia bacterium | reverse complement strand
ATAGGACAGAGTGACTTTGATAAGATCGTCAAGCAATACGAGAATGATACCTACGCCCGGATGGAATACAAGTCCAGATCAGTCAGTGATATCAGAGTTCTGACTGAACAACGGCGCAGGAATGAGATAAATGATTCAACATGGATACTTGGTATACTTGGATACAAAAAAGCGATTGTCACCAATACCAGTAGTCCATACAAACTCCCAACGATTAACCCAAACGACACCACCTTGTCCGGTCCACAAGAGGTGGCCAGTCTATATAAGACCGGAGATATTCCACTTCACGCAGCAGTCACATACATCAATGAATACAGAGCATCGTGGGAGGCTAGCCTCCCATCGAATGTTCTTTCTGAGCCTACGCGAGATATACATGATGTAGAGAATGCTCTAAACAACTTCAAGGATGGTACTATACCATTCTCGAAGATGCTGGTGGAACTCAAAGCTTTCATCACTCCTAATACCAAAGTGACAGAAATCAAGGAAGATCCTGAAAAAGATCCTGTACTGATGGTAGGAGATAAAGTGAAGATCTCCCAGGAGAGTCTAAGAGAAGAAGGACAAAGTCTGAGTGAATTAGACTCATACTATACCGTCATCGGTGGTGACAGGGTACAGCCTAACTACAAGATGATGGAAGAGGTGGAAGAGAATAACAGTGGCATCATGCTGTTAGATGATGATCCGCCTGATGACTCATACGGCGGATATGCACCACCACCTAGTCAGGCTACTACTGGTGAGAAAGATCCTGCTTTTAATGGTAAGGAAGTTGGCGTAGTTGACTCAGCTGGAAACACAGCTGCTGTACCATTGAGCTCTGTGAATAATGCTGTCACTGGAACAGTTGTCGGTAGAAGCATTGAGACGAGTGGAAAGCTCAATATAGCTGATCTACCCATATCAAGTGTAGTCAGTATCACTAAAGATCTGGTAGCTGGAGCTCAAGATGTCAAGGATGGTAAATCATCCATTGGTGATCTTGTTCGACAGGCGAATAGCCTAATCAAGGATGAAACCATTGCATCGGTGGAGGCTGGTACATTCAGAGGTGAAGTTGACTATCAACAGAATTCTCTGACGGTCGACAAGAATGAAGAAGATTCTATCAATGACGCAGAGGGTTACACAACATTACCAGGGGCTACTAATTGGACTACTGGTCAACCAGTCACAGGATCCCTAAGTGTAATTATTGGGAGTCAACCTGTAAAGCTCTTCAGTCAATCAGATGCACCAACACTCGGTCTTCGGAAATACAGCTATCAAGAGCTTGTGGATGCTGCTCATAGACTGACTTCGGGTGATCCGACAATGAATCTCACATTGTTGGTACAGATGGCAAAGGCTTACCAGAGCTACGAGCCAGATGTACTTGAAGAAAGTGCCAGGTTGAATGAGAGGAATCTGGAAAGTGATATCAGCTTAAATAAACAGATGCCGGTTACAAGTCCATCATCTGTACATGACAAGAATCTTCAGGGTGGAACTCGATACTCTTCAGGAAGTGCTAGGAGAGATGACGGAGTTGCGTATAGACCGGATGAAGAACAACTGGTGATGGGGAATGTTAAATACCACCAGATCTACAAGACAGACGACAACTTCAACTACATTGGTACTACTGGGCGACAAGCATACAATCGCAAGGTGATGCTAGATCAAGATAAGGACTTGATCAAAAATAAGCATGGTTATCCATTCCAACCAGGTACCCGTACCAAGGATAAGGATGACAATACAAACTACCTGATCAACCACAAGCATCATGAATTCGATACTGATGGTGATGGAACTATCGACTATCTCTATCTTGAGAGAGGATTGCTTCCAAATCAATATGAGTACATGACGAATCCACAGGTCGATATCACTGACAGATTCAACCATGAGCAGACTCCTGATGAGAGACCCGATGTCTTCAATGGATCTTTCATACAGAATCTTACAACTGTGAGAGCTGCTCTCGGTATACCAGTACATGGAGATCTCGATCATGCGATCGCTATGAAGTACTTCATGTACAACCGATTCAGAATACCTGACAACAACCTTGCGTTCAATAAGTCAGTGCCACACATCTTTTTCACACGACCTGATCTCAATCTTCTCAAAAGCGCTGGTGGTAACGAGTTCACTATCCGCGATGCTCTTCAACATAATGCCGAAGTCACGATGTTATGGAGACAACGACCAGAGATGTTCAAGCTTCTGACCGATCGTACTCGGTGTGGAGACAAGGACAACTTCAACTACCTTCTCTCCAATCAAGTTGTAGAACTCCATAGCTCTGACGAAGAGATCGACATTCAAGATGCAGGAAAATCCTGGGGTGGATACTCCATCCCGTATGGTGGTGTTTTTACGGGTAGGAACTCAGGGAAACTTGAGATCACGTTCAACGAGACCCAATATGGAGATGTCACCAAATTCCTGAAGTTGTGGATGATATACATTGACAATGTTTCCCGTGGCGTATGGTCACCAAGCTACAATCTCTTCAATACAAATGCTCATCTGACTTCGGGATACTCATATGTCAATGGTCAACTCTATGACAGTAGAGGAAATAAGGTCAATGACATGGGACAGTTCAATGTAGGAGATGGATGGTCTCCTGATTACTTCAACTCCCATGTGTATACTCGCACATTGGACTACGCTGCTTCCATCTACACATTCCGACTTGGTCCCGACGGTGATGAGGTCATCTATTGGACAAAATACTATGGTGTATTCCCAATCAATGGTGGTAATTCTGCCATGGGGTCCTTCAATGGAAACCAGGATATCTCATCAGCCCTTCCAATCACAGCTACATTCAGCTATGCATGGAAGAAGGATATGAGTCCGATGTCATTACTCGAATTCAACGATTGCGCTAATGCAATGAGTGATGGTGATATTGACTGGGAATGGGTCTGGAGTCCATATACACAGCGAGCTGGAAGACCGTTTGTGACAAAACCATTCATCTACTTCGACATGGTTAAAAACGTGACTGTACCAGGTCAAAATGAAGCCAGATTAGGTAAGAAGAGAATGAGGATAAATCTTCGGTTCGAAAACAAGCCCAATGAGAAAACAATGGGTGACAATATTCTCTACAAGTCTCTTGTATAAGAAAGGAGGTAAGATGTGATTGAGAAGATAGGTGAAAAACAAGTTTACGTTCGAGACTATACATCCGGAGCAAACATCAAGGAATTCATTCAGGATGTTCTCATCAAGAAGGCATTCCCAAATATCCCTGTCAATAAGCTTAACCTCGGCTACACTGGTATTACCTCCGAGCTGATGTCGAATGCTATTGAGGATGCATATGGGACAGCGTCACTGATGATGAATGAATCATTCATTACCAGAGCGATCATGCCAGAATCCATCTATTCTAATGCAGCGATCTTCGACATCGGATATACATATGCTACTCCAAGTAGCGGTACATTCGTACTCGAGATACTGGTAGATGATATTGTCAAGAATGCCAAACTTGTCGAAGGAACTCACATGAAGAGGTTTATCCTCGATAAGGATACCCGTGTCATCTGCGGTGACTACTCATTCCGTCTTGACTATGACATCATCATTGAATACCAAGTCATCAGTGGTAAGAGGGCCTGGAGAATCTCATACGATATGAGTGATCCATGCTTCATATCCACAGTGAAAAACAAGTATATCCGCCATCAAACATACATAGATGAGTATGGTGCTCAATGGTTATTACTGAGACTCGATCTTCGTGAGTTTGATCGTAGAGTGAGTGAACACCGTATCACTGACAATATGGTCACAACTAACAGTGATATCATACTCTCATGGAGTGATCAGATCGCTGGTGTCGATCTAACATACATCACTCCTACTGGTCAAAGAAGACCGATGGAGTTGAGAGTGAAGTATGGTGCTGCTAGTACGCAACCATTCGCATGGTACTCATTCATCGATGATAACTCGATGAGACTTTCATTCACATCGAATGGAGCTTACTTCGTACCCGCGTTCAACTCAACTATTGAAGCGACTGTCTACACGTGTCACGGAACTCAAGCGAACTTCGATTCATATAGTAGGGCAGACACACTTCCTGTAGAGAAAACCGGATCCAAGTATGATAGTAACTCAAAGATGGCTATCGTAGCATTATGCACTGATGGTACTGCCGGTGGTATGAATCGTGGTACAATAGAAAATGTACGCAACGACACCATACTGGCATACAACACAGCTAATGCGATCACTACAGACCACGACATCAATCTCTTCTTGAAGAACTATTCTCAGAGAGCTGGGAATAGATCTCTATGCTTCAAGAGAAGAGATGATCCAACCGGAAGACTATTCTCTACGTTCGTCACTATAACAGATGGCGATTACGTCTATCCAACTAATACTCTCACCATGGACATTGACACCACAATGTGTGATGAAGTGATCAATGATGTCAATGGTGTAAATGAAGAGTTCGTCATCATGCCTGGACATCTCTGGGAGTATGGTGAGATAGATGAAGGATTGGTGACCGAGTCATACTTAACTTATGAAAGAGCATGTGAACTCCTAGAACGAATCTACAATGGTGATGTGGATGAAGCTGGAGATGACAGTATCAATGACCTTCCACTCAATAAAGCAGAAGAGTTCTTTGCATTCGCATTTGAGTATTCCGCTGTAGCTGGGAAGTTCAATCACACCATTACTATCATGGAAGACTGCTCATGTGATCCAGGATGTCCATCTGATTATCTTCCTTATGATAGAGCAGCTGATATCATGACCAATCTCAATCTCCTCAAAGGGAATTCGAACTGGTATGAGCAGATACTGACTCTCATGGGGATAGAAGATGAAGAGGAATCATATCTGGCCAATATGAATCGTGTGACTGTGCGCATGGTACAAGGACAGTCGGGTCCAGCGATGATCACTGATGAAGTGTTGCCAACATTGAACGACAAGCGACCATTCATGTTCGTCAATCCTTTCTACATCAAGATCTACCGTGATCCCACTGTCAGTGCCAATTACAACTGTCTCATCGATAAGATCGACTTCCCTGAAGAGATCTATGTCAATCCAGATTCCTTTTATCAGTATCAGATCTCTACAATGGAGATTGTTCGTTCACTCACACCAGAGGAGGAGAACAAGTACATTGTGGAAGTATCGGTCGTACCAGTCAGCCGAGATGAAGAGTTCAATTACGTAGAGGGAATCGGTGAGGATTTCCCTGAAGATCTGAACAACATGCGAGTGGTGATGGTACTTCATAACCGATATGATGGCGAAGCTGGATATGTTGAGATGACGCCAATTGAGATCACTGAGACATCATACATCAAGTTCCGTGGTGAGATCACAGTCAAGCAGAACATCGATGACAACATGATGCTTGAAGTTGATCTGGAGAAATCAACTGGTGTACACTCTATAGTCCAGAACGGTGAGAGGGTCAATAAGGTCTTCATTGATACGCAGGAATCTCGATTTGACTTCATTACTCTGATGAAGCATCCAGAATCTACGACAGCCACTACGCTATTCGAGAATTCGACATACAAAGGGTATACGATCACCAATCGCTTCTCCAACAACTATCGTGAACTTCAGTAGTTCAAACCACTATCGATGATGAGCTCAGCTCGTCTATTCAGTGGAGAGAACAACGCATATCGAATCAGAGCTTCATTGATGCCATTACTGAAGTGGGATATTCCACTCGATCATGATAAGATGAACGGTTTCATTCGAGCATTCGATACGCACTATGCATCAGTGAGACCAATCCTCGATCGTATCGGTGGGAACTCTACTCTGGACTTCAAGCTATACAACACGTATGGTAGATCGAACAACTACTACATCGGACCTCAGGATGGTACTGACACGCTGAAGGCGAGTAATCTCCTCCTTGACAATATCTACGTCAAGGTGAAGATAGTGATGTCGGTGTATGACAGATCTCTCTATACCCAGACGTGTTCCAATGTAGTCAACGACATCAAGCTATTCTTCAATGCTCTTGGCGATGGTAGTGATGATGATCTTCATGTTAGTGATCTCATCACCTACATCAAATCAAATGAGCCAAATGTAAACTACATCCGTTTCGTTGGATTCAATAGCTATGATGCTAATAAGCAATCGATCTTCGTGAAGTTCAACTCGATTGATGATCTCAAAGAAGACCAGCTACATATCTATGTGCCCGAGATCATCAGAGTGGATGAGGATAGTATCGAGATCATTGAAGAAGTGGACGAGTGATGAACTCGGTGGTTAAATCTCTCAAAGGAGCAGAAGCAAAACATGCGCAGAATATATTTTGAACCACACAAGTCAGTGTGTGGTGTTCCATTTGGAACTCCTAAGAAGGAAGCAGAAGGAATCTTCACCGAATCACTCGGGAAACCAATCAAAGAACGTGTGATGGATGTTGAGAAGGATATCGTCGAATCGACATATCCGGATGATATCAAGGTCTATTATAAAGAAGGAGCCTTCTCATACATGAGGGCTGTTCCTGACAGAAACCATGTCAACATCATCATAGGTTCCAGGAACATCAGTCCCATTTCAGAGAGTGCCATCATGAAGGGTATTGGGATGAAACAGAATCCTGATCCAACCAAGGGTGTCAGAGTCACTGGAAGTGGACGGAAGTTCAATGTGGATATGTTCTCCGAGAATGATATCATGTCATCCATTTATGTAGATGATGTGAAACCGATCGAAGAGAAGACTACATCAAGAGAACCAAAGAAGCCAGAGTGGATGTTCACTAAGCAGAAAGAGACCACCTTCGAAGAGGCAACAACTTCTCTGACTCAATTCTACAACGATGTCAAGAAGAACCCTGAGACGGCTGGCACTATGAGTACGCCGTTCACTCCAGCGAATCCAACTCCAGCAAGAGAGCGATATATGTCGGCTATTCATCACTTCGCTGATGGTCTGAAGAACGATTGTGCTAAGCATATCATCCTCCATGTCTACTGTCATATGAATCCTCTTGACAAGGATTACATCGATGCAAACAAACCTAAGATGGCCGGCGATGTGGATAACATGCTGGCATCCAAAGGAATGACATCGACAGCATACCTCACATCGTGTGGAGAGAAAACAAAAGCACCTGTACTTGAGTTTGTCAACAGATCTCTTGACTTCATTGCTCAAGATTACATCGAGCGAATGGTAGCTCAGTTTAATGAAGCTGATGAACTTGGGATACAGCTTCCACCACCAACCGAAGCTCCAAGTACAGATGATCCAGCCGTGAAGAGTCAGCTGGGTGAGATCACTTCCGATGATCAGTTTGATAGTGCTCTTGACAAGATCAGAGCACAGACTAGAAGTCAGATCGTCGACAATATCTCGAAGCTCATCATTGACAAGAAGAATGAGAAGGAGATGACATTTTCTCCTGAAGAGGATAACACTGATGCGAAAGCTGCTGCAAGGGAAGCTCTTGATAAACAGAGTAGTCAGCAAGCTCAGCAACAGCCACAACAGCAACAGGCCCAACAGGCACCTCAGTCTGAGTCAGCTATGCAGGTATGTATGAACTTTATTGCACAGCATCAGATAATGGAGAATGTCCATCCTGATAAGAAGATGCAGGACTATCTGATGGGTATGGCTATCCGAGAATGTACCTTGTATGAAATGGATAAGGTGTTCGCTCAGGTAGACAGATTCAACGAAGCACCATTCATCGAAGCAGTCGAGAAGGGGAATGGTGTTGTAGTCAATGAAGTCAGCATCACCGAATCATTCAATATGTGAGAATGATGAAAAGGAGGATGGGGCCAATTACGGCCCCATCCATTCCTTTGCTCAATAGGAGGTGAATATATGGCCGTAACTGTGACAGAAGATATCATCAATTCAACATCACGAGAGCTTCGAGATCTTGATGGTATCAGAAGACAGAACCCGGACACAGGTGCAACTAGTTCAGCTAGTATGATAGCTAACTATACCAATCGAATATTCGGCGCACCTTTTCAGTTGCTGCCCAGCGTGGATATGAGGGCTTCTACGATCAACAAGTATCTAGGACATGAGTATCTGAGGAACTTTGTTCTCAACTCACCTATACTCTCCATACGTCCAGGAATGCCACTCTTCACTGGTAATGATGATCCTACTAGTCTGAAAGCATTTGTCAAAAGACTGGGTGGAATCGTTAACGAAGGTGGGGAGTTCTGGTCTTCAGCGCTAGGGTTGGCTGCACAGTCAACTATCTTCAGGAGTACTAACATCCAGACTCGTATGTACAACTTCCGTGAGACATACAATGCATACATTCAGTACGTGAATTATGCATGTCGTGGTGTTGCACATCTGATGAAACTTACTGACTCCAAAGGTGGATTTGAAGAATTCCCACATGGTGCTCATGTGTGTACCGGTAGTGATCTGGAGTATAAAGATTTTGATTACTTCAACTGGGCCAACTACCGGATGCTCGTGACGTCTCATCAACAGAACAATCTCGAATATGCCCTCGATATAGCAAGAAATAATATCCTCCACGATAAGACAATAGAGGCAGCAGGTATTATTGGAGGAGGATTATCCAGCTTAGGATCATTCTTCGGTGAGCTTTTCACTGGTCATATTGTAGACGCATGGAATGGTGAGGATGTTGTCAATGGTTCAGATCCCGCAGGTGAAGATAACTGGTGGGAATCAATGAAACAAGGTTTCAGCAACATCTTTAATATTCCTGAGACAGTTGTCAATACTGAAGAATGGATAGCTGAACATCAGCCTGATCCTGAGAAGAACAACATTCAGGACGTAGTTGATCACAAGATCAAAGCTGTACAATTCATGGTAGAACCAACATCATTCCAAGAAGGGTATAGTAATGAAACAGGTCAGTCATTCATTGAGACCAAGATGGATGAGATTGGTGACATCGGTGCTGAGATTGGGTGGATTACTAACTCCGATCCATCTAACACACTACTTTCTCAGACACTTGGTGCTCTTGGTGGTGTGACAGATGCAGCGTTTGACATGATCAATGGTCTGATGCAGAATACAACTGGTGGATTTGTGGCCAATCTCTTCAATGGGGCATTCAGAGCAATTAAAGGACAGAAGATGATCTACCCAGATATCTATAGATCATCCAACGTCAATTCATCATATCACTTCGAAATGACACTCATGTCCCCATATGGAGATGCATATAACTACTACATGAATATCGTAGTACCAATGATTCATCTTCTGTGTCTGACTGCACCCAGAATGGTTACTGCTAATAGTGTCAGTGCTCCATTCATCGTCCAAGCATATATTCCTGGGATGATGAGTGTTCAGATGGGTATTGTCAAGAATCTTCAAATGGAGAAGAACCCAGACTCTAAGCTGGTAACGAAGGATGGGTTCCCTACCAGCGTTAAGGTCAGTCTCGATATCCATGAGCTCTACAACGCAATGTCAATCTCTACAGCAATCGATCCCAGCACGTATTGCTACAATGAAACTCTCAATGACTATATGGCATGTATGGCTGGGTTGATTCCATCTAACAGTGTGATCAATCAGCTTACTCAGTTCTCCATTGGTAATACCGAGAACTACATCAAGAGTGGTGAATTCATCGGTGATATGCTAGCTCCTTGGATCGAGTCGATGGAAAACAAATACGGGAGTGCTCGTATATTCAAATAAGGATAGAAAGAGAGACAGGGGCCGCCCTGGCCCCTGTCTACTCTTGTTACCGACTCTTGACATCAAGGGGAAGCTTTGCTTCTGTTGCGTACTTCTGAAGAAACGGTACCGCTTTGGTGAAGGATCTCTTATCATCATTTATCACTTCATTGTTGAGAAGAATGGTACCAATTTCCTGGAGATCACTTCTACCACTCTCGAGAGTATAGTGGCGATCATTGATATTGAGCTTCACTGAATTGTCTGTCGCATCATGCACAATGGTAATACCATTGGCGATCTCTGCGATCATGAAGTCGTCTTTCTGTTCGAGGTTATCAATGTGAAGATTCCTCATCAGAAACACGAACTGCGGTTGATCCAATTTCATCGAGCATTTCCTCCTTTACTTCACTGAGCATCTTCATCAGTCGTTCTTTCTTTGCCTCAAGCTCTTCTTCTGTCATTGGTTTATCGGCATAGAGAGGAACAAGATTCCCCTCAACGTAATCTCGAGCTTCAGAGTATACTCTCCGGGTATCTGGATAGACACCTTCGCCAGTGCGAAGAGAATAGATCCAGTTCCACTCATTCTCATTGGCTGTGATGTAGATATCTGTCTTGATGGAATCTACGATGACGCCTTTGAGATCCTGAGGTGCGAAGTCATGTTCCTTCATGCCTAGCATGTAGTTGTATGTCTCGAGTGCCTGTTTCACTCCCATACACCATGCTTTGGTACCAACTACCATAGCTGCGTCAAACTGACTCCACTTCTGAGGATCATCATCGTGAGCCATCAATGCCTTCTTAATTCCATCTGGCATCCATCCTGGAAGGACTACTGTATATCCCTTGTTGGAATAATTGACGTATCTGGTACTCTCCTGAGCGTAGGAAGCATCACGATGACGTACGGCTTGATGGGATATGGATCTATCCATAGTGAACTTGATTCCATACCAGTTGTGATACTTCCTCACATCAGCAGGAAGTTTCCATATCTCCTCTCTCTTCATGAAGCGAAGCTCATCACTAATAGAGATAGGTTCAACCCATTCGGGTGCTACCACCATGTTGGGAACGATCGATCTCAGCATTCCCATGATTCTCTCAAGACCATAACAATCTCTACGAGAATCAGGAGCATACTTCATGAGATTGTTGAATGCTCTGATGTTACCGCTGATGATGTATCTTGGAAGATCTTTGTTCTTGTTATTGGTGTAATGGATGTAACGAAGTGCATTGATGTAGTCTTCATTCCCATCCTGATCGACTGGATTTACACAAACACTCCGATAGATCTTCGGACTGACAGCAAAAGAGAAGATGTAGTGCTCGATGATTGAATGATGACCTCTCTTCATCAGACGATCAATGAATCCCTCAGCACTATCTTCGGTCATCTTCCCTTCACTCTTGTAACACACTCGCCCGATGCGTTCCAGATACTTCAGTATGCCAGGGCCATCATTTGGTGCTGGCGGATCCAGCAACTCATCAAATGATGGCTCAATGTAGTTTATATCCATCAGATATATCTCCTTTCATGAATGGAGTAAACATCCCCAAATACTCCATTTTTGTACACGCCTCAGCTACCATCTCCGTTTCCGTGTCCTCACCATCGATGGTAATGAAGTTGTCTGTGAAGTTGATGTACTCATTGAATGGATCATCCAACTTCATAAGCTCTATGAGTTGATGGTATGCCTTATGAACTTTCGTGATAGTTTCATCTTCCTCAAAGCGCTCTGCATCTCCACGTTCTCTTATTCTCTCACGGGCTGTCTCCTCTGAGATATCAATGAAGATGGTCAAATGTGGACTCATTGATACGATAGATATGAGGTCAGTGAGATACATCAGTAGTTTTAGACGCTCTGAGTGAATATCATTGTCGTTCACTGCAAGTGCATATGCAAGTGTTGACATCCAACCTCTGTCACACACCACAGTATATGCAGGATAGCTGTACTCAGTCAGTTGGCTTACTCCATCAAGTTTGGTGATATGATGAAGTCTATCCAATAGTGCCAGTAGCTGGAGTTCACCATTTGGGAGTGTCCCATCATTGAAATGTTTACGGATATATTGACCAACAAACCCGTGGGTGAATTCAACATCCTCAACCACGTTTATGAGATATCTCTTTCTCATCACTTCAGCCAGGTTTTTGCAGAAGGTACTCTTGCCAGCACCATCAGCACCTTCCACAACTATAAACTTTCCCGGCTTGGGCATATCTATAGTAATACCAACTCCTGCCTCTTCCACCAATGTCTTTGGTGGGAGTTTTTGAGTTACTTCCATTTATCTTCCTCCTTACGGTTTGTGAGCAAAACATTACGCTAACCGTTTCAATAGAGATTTAGAAAATATCCCTGGATCACCCAGACTATAAATGAAGCTGATAAGGAGGAATAGGAATGGCAACTATACTACCAAGCGGTGAAGAAGTATCCATCACTCCCGATAAGATACTCAGATATCTGAATCCAGATGGTGTCCGACAACTGGTACGTCAAGAGATGTTAATGTTCCAGACAAAAACAGATTCGGATGTGTCGTATATAGATAACCAACGTCTCTTCAAGTACGCCGGAGAGATGCACAATAAAGGACTCTATCAAAAGGCAGAACTTCGTACATATCCAGACAATGGAGCGTATGAAGGATATGCCGGCTTATACAATGATACTGGTATTCTCGGTGTAGCTCACAATGCTGACAAGTGGGACAAGGCTATGTCAGAAGAATCCAAGAAGACCGTCGTCAATAGGACCATGTTGACAGCATCTGCTAAGGTCGATGAAAAAACAGGATATGGTCTCGATGACAATGGTGAAATGAGTGTGGAGACAACCAATCGAATGACTGGTGTTATCATGGATCCATACGATGGAAGAACGTAT
>JAAUYS010000174.1 GCA_014804995.1 Clostridia bacterium | reverse complement strand
GAATTATGCTTACCGTGAAAGGAACGTATTTTTCCGTTCTCTGTTTTATAGGGGTAGGGGCGGTAGCCGCGTTTCTTGTATTCAACGCCAATAAAGCGTCAATTTTTATGGGGGATACCGGTTCTCTTGCGTTGGGCGGATTTATTTCCTGCCTTTCGGTATTTTCCGGCAACTCACTGTATATTCCGATTATTGGAATAATGTTTGTAATTTCGGGAATATCCGTAATTGTACAAGTCATATATTATAAACGGACAAGGAAGCGCGTATTTTTGATGGCGCCCCTGCATCATCATTTCCAGATGAAGGGGAACACGGAATGTAAAATAAGTTACTGTTATTTTATCGTTACCGCTTTCGTCGGAATAATTTGTTTGATTTTTTGGTGAGGTAAAATGTATTTTAAGGGTCAAAAGTTTTTTGTAGCGGGTTTGTCGGTTTCGGGAGAAAGTAGCGCCCGCTTTTTGCTTGAGAGAGGAGCGGAAGTTTACATATACGACGACGTGGTAAGCGATAAAATCCGTGAAGTTATGAACGAGCTTTCCGGTTTGGGTGCGCATATCGTTACACCCGACTCATTAGACGTTGCGGTAAGTAAATGCGATATTTTGGTTTTAAGCCCCGGAATACCGATAGACAACGTTTTGCCCGTAGCGTTCAGAAAGCAGGGTAAGCTGATTATAGGTGAAGAAGAGCTTGCTTCTATGTTTTTAAGGGCGACGGCTGTTGCCGTTACGGGAACTAACGGCAAAACTACTACAGTAACGCTTTTAAACGAGGTTCTTAACGCAACGGGCGCGCATAGCGTAGCTTGCGGAAATAACGGACACCCCTTAATAGAAGAAGTCGAAGACTTGACTTTTAACGATTACGCCGTTATTGAAATTTCTTCTTTCCAGCTTGAAACTCTGTCAAGCCTCCGTCCCCATATTGCAGTCATTACCAACGTAACGGAAGACCACCTTAACAGACACTACAATATGGAAAACTACGTATTCTTAAAATCAAAGATTTTAAGGAACTTGCGTGAAAGCGAGTACGCGGTATTAAATTACGACGACCCCACGGTGCGGGCATTTGCCAAAAATACTAAGGCGAAGGTTGTTTACTTCTCTATGCAGTCGAGGGTAAACGGCGCTTACTTTGAAAACGGAAGCGTATATTTTAACGGCGAAAAATATTTTGACGTAACCGACCTGACGATTAACGGCTTACATAACGTTTACAATGCATTATCTTGCGTTGCCGTAGCCGGCATATTGGGGTTGGATAAGAAGACTACCGCACAAACTATTTGCGCATTCAAGGGCGTTAAGCACCGTATACAGGTCGTGCGCGAAGTCAACGGTGTAACCTATATTGACGACAGTAAGGGTACAAACGTTGATGCGTCGCTTAAAGCTTCCCAGTCTATGACAAGCCCTACGATAATTCTCCTTGGCGGAAAGGATAAGGGAGACGACTACGTACCTTTGTTTGAGGGCCTTAGTGCAACGCCGGTAGTTCACGCCATTATCTACGGCGAAAACAGGTTCAAGATGCTGAACTCTGCCATAAAAGCGGGCTTTGTCGGATTCTCGCTATGCTCGGAATTTCCTACGGCGGTCAAACTTGCGCAGTTTATAGCAAAACCTGGGCAGTGCGTGCTTTTGAGCCCTGCAAGTTCCAGCTTTGATAGCTTTTTAAACTACGAGGAGCGCGGGGACGCCTTCAGGGAGATAGTGGAACAGATTAATGAAAAGTTCTAAAGCGCAGAAAAAGGAGGTAAAACCTCTTTTGAATATGCGGAAAGAAAATAAAAAAATCGGTACGAAAGCGGGCGACGTCCCGCTTTTAGTATGCGTGTTTTTAATGGCGTGCTTCGGTTGTCTTATGATTTATTCCGCAAGTTCGTATACAGCTCAGGTGCAGTACGGTGACAGTCTGTATTTTGTAAAAAAACAGATTATCGGCGTAGTTTTGGGTACGCTTGCAATGGTTGGTACTGCGTTTTTGCCGTATAAAAAGCTTATGAAGTTTAAGTACCCTGCCGTAATACTCGCTGTAATTCTTCTTGTTTTAGTATTTATACCCGGCGTAGGTATAACCAATTACGGTGCAACAAGGTGGATAGGTTTCGGCGGGGTAACTATACAGCCTTCCGAAATAGCAAAATACGCTTTTGCTCTGTTTTCGGCTTCATACTTTGCTAAAAATTACGAAAAGGTGAAGACGGTAAAGGGCGTTTTGCCCGTTCTCGGCGTGGGCATACTTTTCTGCGTTTTAATAATCGTTGAGCCGAATATGTCCATAACTATGTGCGTCGGACTGCTTATGCTGGGTATAATTTTTTTAAGCGGAACTAATTTAAAGACCTTCGCTATAATGTTGATACCTTTCGTTATAGCCGTACCGGTGCTTATAATTTTAGAGCCGTACCGTCTGCAAAGGTTAAGTGCGTTTTTAGACCCTTGGGCCTCGCCAAAAGACGAGGGGTACCAGCTTATTCAATCTCTTTATGCGTTGGGCAACGGCGGAATGTTCGGTAAGGGACTATTTAATTCAACCCAAAAGTACAGGTTTTTACCGTTTGCAGAAAGCGACTTTATTCTTGCCATTATGGGTGAAGAGTTGGGATTTATCGGGCTGTTGATATTCTTCGCATTTTGTCTTTTTATAATTTACAGGGGAATAAAGATAGCACGGGAGTGTAAAGACAGGTTCGGTTTTTTGCTTGCCTCCGGCTTCACGTTGGTTTACGGCATACAGGTAGCAATAAACGCGCTGGTTGTAAGCGGAACTATACCGCCGACGGGGCTTCCGTTGCCCCTTATAAGCAGTGGTAATACTTCGCTTATTATTACGATGGCTTCGATGGGAGTTTTGTATAATATTTCTAAAATTAACAAGACGGAATAATGCCGTCATATTATGGAGTAGGGTAACGGGAAGAACTGAAATTAAGCGTTACCCTATATTTACTATTCGGAGTCAATATGGAAAAATACGTTATAAACGGAGGAAACAAGCTATACGGCAGTGTTGAAATTCAAACGGCAAAAAATTCGGTTCTGCCTATACTTGCCGGAACCGTCCTGACGGACGATAAAGTAAAAATTTTAAACGTTCCCAACATAACCGACGCAAAGAATATGGTTAAAATTTTAACAAAACTCGGGTGTAAGTCGGTTTTGTCGGGGGACGATTTGATAGTGGACAGCTCTCACGCGGACTGCTACGAAATACCGAGGGAATTAGCGCACGAACTCCGTTCGTCGGTCTTTCTTCTCGGCTCTATAATTTCACGTTTTCATATGGCGAAAATCGCCTACCCCGGCGGTTGCGACATAGGTTTAAGACCTGTTGATTTACACTTAACGGGGTTGAAACGGCTCGGCGTTGAAATTACCGAGGAAAATGGATACATAATTTGCAAATGCGATAAACTGAAGGGTAACGAAATTATGCTTGACTGCCCCAGCGTAGGGGCGACGGAAAACATAATGCTTGCCGCAGTGAAGGCGGAAGGCACGACAGTTATAAAGAACTCGGCAAGAGAGCCGGAGATTGAGGACCTGCAAAGGTTTTTAAACTGTATGGGCGCCAAGGTGCGCGGTGCAGGCACGGGTACGATAGTGATTGACGGCGTCAAAACCCTTAAAGGTTGCGAGTACTTGCCTATATCCGACAGAATTGAAGCGGGAACCTTTCTTATAGCGGGCGCAATGTGCGGTGGCGAAATAGAATTAAAAAGAGCCTATGCGGAAAATATAAGCTCACTTTTACATAAACTTAGGGAAAACGGTTGCAAAATCCACCTGAATAATGATAAAATAATTTTAGAAAATCACAGAAGATTAACTTCCGTAAAAAGTATAGAAACACAGCCTTATCCGGGCTTCCCTACGGACTTGCAGGCGCAGATTACCGCGCTATGCTGTATATGCAAGGGGCAGTCGATTATAACCGAGAATTTATTTGAAACGCGTTTCAAATACGTTCCCGAGCTTCGGAAGATGGGTGCGGACATTACGGTTATAAACCGTAACGCTTTCGTTCGCGGTGTTGAAAGACTTAACGGGGCAACGGTTGTCGCCCACGATTTACGCGGAGGCGCGGCTCTCGTTTCGGCAGGGCTTTGCGCTGAAGGCAGAAGTGAAGTTCTTGATATTTCTCACATAGACAGGGGATACGGGTCTTTCGAGTATAAGCTCCGCGCTCTCGGCGGGGATATAGTAAGAGTATCCGTATAAGATTTTATGAAGCACCTAAGAAAAATTTCCGCGCTCGTAATAGCGCTTATAATGGTTGCGTCAATCGCAATCGGAATAGGCGTAATATTTTCCGTAAGGAATATTAACGTTGCGCTTCAAAGCTACGCCGACGGCGACGGTAACGGCAACGTAAGAGAAGCTGTTAAGCAGGAAGTACTTTCTTCCTGTAAGGGCAGAATGATTTCCGCCGTCAGCGAAGTTGACGTTATAAACTGTTTGGGTGAGGGCTACACGCTTGAAAGCTTTGAAAAGGTTTTGCCCTGTACCATAAACATTACCGTCAGACAGCGTAGGGAAGCCTTTGCCGTAGTTAGCGGTGAAGCCTATCTTATGTACGACGAAACGGGGCTTTTAATGAGAACGGCGGAGACTAACGAGAACGCTTTCGATTTATCTCCCAACGTCATTTTAGAAGGAACCGAAAACGACGAAGATATAAAAACCGTTGCCGAAGTTTGTGAAATTTTTAAAAGCAGTACAAACTTTTCTTCTTTAAGGTCGCTTGTAGACAAAATAGTGCTTTACAAGTCGCGCACTTCCGTAATCGTGGAAAAGGACAGATTAACCTTCTATTTAAGGTGCGGAATTTCCGTTGAAATTAACGACTTTTCACAGCAAACAGCCGAAAAAATAGCAAAGTCGCATAAGCGGTTTAAAGAGCTTGCCGGCGAACAGATTTTGAGCGGAAGAATTTATACTTTTACTAATGCCGACGGCGAAGTCGTGGCTACGTATAACCCAAATGCATAATGACGATAAAAAAGCGGTTTCTTCATACCGCTTTTTTTATTATTTCAGTTGACTTTTGGCCGAGGTGTATTATATAATAAATTATATAATATAGAATGGGGTTTACGCGTATGCGCACGAACTGCGTTGCAATTTTGGATATCCGCTCTGCCGAGATAACTGCGGTTGTAGGCGAAAGGGGCGTAAACGGTACTTTTATTATAAAGAGCAAATACGCCAGCGCATACGACGGATATGCGGAGGGCGAACTGCTTGACATTGAAAGTTTTGTTACGGCTGTTTGCGACGTGGTTAAAAGCACCCTTTCCGGCGGTAGCGGGGTAAAAAGTTTTTATGTCGGTGTTCCCGGGGAGTTTTTAAAGCTTATAAACGTGGACAAGGTTTTAAGCTTTCCTTCCGCGAAGAAGATTACTTCGGCAGATTGCAGAACGCTTATAACTTTAAGTACCCCTCAGGACGGCGAACAATGGAAAACTATCCGCCACAGCTGTCTTTACTACGTTTTATCGGACAAGCGCAAGGTTATTGACCCCGTAGGCGCCATAAGCGACAGTTTGCAGGGTAAATGTTGCTTTTATCAGTGTAACGGGTCGTTTATCGGCATTTTATCGGAAGCTTTTAAAAGGTTTAAAGAGATTACTTCTGTCAATCTTATACCGACTATATGCGCGGAGGCAATGTATCTCGTTCCGCCCGAAAAGCGCGACGAATGCGCAATATTGTTTGACTTTGGGTACATTTCGTCTTCTTACAGTGTAATTTGCGGAAACGGAATTTTATACAGCGAATCTTTTTCCGTCGGCATAGGACATATTGCGTTCTATTTGATGCAGGAATTAGACATCCCATTCGAGGTTGCTTCGACTTTTCTTTCAACCGTAAACTTGAATGCAAAGGAGAGATTGTCAAGCACGGAAGAGTGCGTTTACGAGGGAGTAACCTATAAATTCTCAACGGCTAAGCTCCGTGATATAATAAGGGACGGGCTTGACGGAATTTGCGCAACTATAGAAGAATGCAGGCAAAGCTTTAGCGGAAGAAACATAGACGGCAAACCGTTGCTTGTTACGGGCGAGGGCATAAAGGTCGTAAGAGGCACTGCCGAGCATCTTGCAGGCAGGCTTGTAAAGGGTGTTGAGGTGATTGCGCCGAATATCCCTTATTACGACAAACCGCACTTTTCATCTACTTTAAGTCTTTTAGATATGGCGCTTGATGACGCAAAATAAATTATTAGCTTACCACATAGCGGAGGTTATTTATGTTTAACGATTACGGAATCGGTTCAAATAATATCGTTGGCAGGGCGAGGATTAAAGTCGTCGGTGTCGGCGGAGCGGGCAATAACGCTGTCAACAGAATGTTGGCGGCGGGAATTGACAGTGCCGAATATTACGTCGTTAATACCGACAGCCAGATTTTAACGCTTTCTCCTTGCAGGAATAAAATTCAGATAGGCAGTGCGCTTACCAAGGGACTTGGCGCAGGGGCTGACCCCGACGTCGGCAGAGCAGCCGCCGAAGAGAGCAAGGAAGATTTGGTAGAGGCCGTTAAAGATACCGACCTTTTGTTTATTACTGCCGGAATGGGCGGTGGCACGGGTACGGGCGCGGCACCCGTTATTGCAAAAATAGCCAGGGATATGAAAATCCTCACCATTGCCGTCGTTACCGAACCTTTCAGTTTTGAAGGCAAGAAGCGTATGGAAAATACCGTTAAGGGGCTTGATAACCTTAAAAAGTACGTAGATACGCTTATAGTTATTCCCAATGATAAAATCAAGACGGTAGTGGCTAAAAATACGCCTATGACCGAAGCGCTTCGCGTTGCGGACGAAATTCTTAAGCAGAGCATAAGAGGCCTTACTGAGCTTATTGTCAACCCGTCGCTTATCAACCTTGACTTTGCGGATGTTAAGACTATATTGAAGGATAAGGGCGTGGCTCACCTCGGCGTTGGCGTTTCCAAGGGTGAAAACAGGATTATAGACGCGGTTAAGCTTGCTATACAAT
>JAAUYS010000173.1 GCA_014804995.1 Clostridia bacterium | reverse complement strand
TGATGTCAGTCCAACTAATGAGAAAGCAAACGACGGCTCGCAGAGAATCTTAGCGATGTTGACTGACGCTTTGTCTCCTTCTTCATCAACTTCATCATGTCCTGATTTTGTTTCATAATATGCCTTGATGCGTTCACGAGCTTCATCAATAGTAATGTCTCCTTCAATGTGTTGACGCGAAGTGTCGAGTAGATATGTTGAAACTTTTAACCCATCTACATCTTGAAGCCCAATTGCCGTTTGCCAAGCATCAGCCTTCTCCTTCTGTCCCGGTTCACCGTGAACTATATACTCGTCAAATTCGCTCATACGAGATTGTTGTAGTGTTATACCATTACACTATATATTATTAAATTACAACAACCAAAGGTTTATATGTTGTTCAATATACATTTCCCGAGTTTAATAATAACTGACTCTGTCGGTTAATTTCCATTCTAAAATATGTTCTCCTACTTTTCATTGTATAAGTTATTTTCCTATCATTTGACGATGTTTCTTCAATAATGCTTTTGGATTATTTCTTTCAACATTTAGAAATAATGTCAGAATTTCATCTTTCGTAAGGGATACAACATGGCTATGTGTTTTCCACCACTTATAGAAATTCACTGGGTCAGTGTTATAAGGCACACTGGCTACGATCATCCCATACTTAGGAAAATCAATACGAAGTTTGAGACCCATGAAGTCTCGGTAATACTCCTTATGATTTACCTTAAGTTTTGACATCAGCACCTTATAATATTCTTTATCAAGCAGTATTCCATGCATGACAATATTCCTATGCAATAGAACTGGATCTTCAGTAACCCATTTGCTAAGTTTCAATGTTCTTTGCCCAAGAGTAATTAAGTTATCAGGTGAATAATATTCTCCCGGTCGAATCTTAAACTCTTGAAGATACTCCAAACTGTTCATTTCCTTTGAAGTGTCCTGATATAAATTGATTTTATCCGTTATGTACTTAAGGATGTCAATGTGATTTCGTGTACCTCCTTCATATTTCGATAAAAGATCATCAGTAGACGCACCTAGGAAGAAATCTTCTATCATATCCCAACGGCTTTCATTATCAAGATAACGCGTGAAAAAATGCTCGAAGATCTGACAGCTTGATTTGTGGCGGTTCTTTACGGACTCGAGAATGAAATTACTATAGTTTTTATCCTCGGAGTCTTTTTTTATTCTTCGGGGATCATTGATGCGAATGAAAATCTTTGGATCTTCACCACCCTGTGAAACAAAAGTACCTACGTTGAGAATCTCGAATAACGCTCCAAGACGCATATAGTTCAACAAAGAGGTTTCCCGAAGGCTAACATATCGATATGATTCGGATTCATCTCCTTTGAACAATTTGGAAAGTCGGTTTCGCAGCTGTGCGAATTTAGCCTCATAGTTTGCATTAAAAACTTGGTATTTTTCATTAAAACCCACTTTTCTTCTTTGAAGAAAAGCGTCTCCTTCAAGTAACCCATTCCCAATTACCTTACCACTATATGTAGCTAAGACAAAAGATACAAGCTTTTCTACATTAGTTGATTTACCGAGTTTTTCATCCAGTTGCTCACGAAAATCTTTCTCACTGAAGAAGGCATGCTGTCTATTATATGAAGATAACACTAATGCTACAGCGTTTAGGACTTTATCGATAATTGTCTGAACTTCCACTAATGTTTTTTCAAGATAGAAAGTCATTTTCAAAAGCGGAATGAGGTCAATCCCTTGATTCTTTAGGAATGTCTGCTTGTAGAACTCAGATTTGATTCGAGGGAAACTGATATCCGAGAAGTGTCTTGTCCAAATGTGGTCAAGATTTAGCTGAATGTAATGAAATTCGCCTTTTACCCAAAGTTCTTTCAAACAATCTGCGTATCGCTCATTGAGTCGTTCCAGGCTAATGCTGGTAACACGAGCGAACACCTGTGAAAAAAGACTCTTGGGGCGTGCAATTAGTACATTGAATCGTGTTTTAACGAGATAATCTTTTTCAATCATCATTAATGCAGTGGAAACTTTCTGGTTCACGTCCCCATTCATGTCAAAGATATACGCAAAGTCATTGGCAGAAATTAACATGTTGCGTTTGCGCCCATTGGCAACAAAATAATTATAAATCTTTTGTAAAACAGCGCGTAATTGGAATGTCCTTAATGATGACATTCCAAATAGCTGTTTGCTATAACGCAAATCTGCTGGAGAAAAGGTTAAGGCTGCAAATCCATGAACATCTTTTTTACGTGCGGCACGGCCAATTTCTTGAACATAGTCAGGAAGCAATCCTGATGGAGCATGATGATACACACATTGAATATCAGGAATGTCAATTCCCATTCCAAATGCCTTGGTACAAACCATAATCTTAGACTGATTTGTTCGGAATGAAATATACATCTCTTTCTGTTCGTCTGCTGACATACGCCCATGGTAAGTAACCACTGTATCCAGAACTTCATTTGCCTTAGAGGAAAGCCGATCAATATGTCTTGTGTAAGGTGCGTAAACTATAGTTTTACAGTCCAACTCTTTAACCCCTCTAATGAATTTTACAGTTTCATCCTCTTTATTCGAGTCATACGATCCGGAAGAATAGTCATCGTGTGTATCAATGACAAATTCAATGTCGTTACGACGCACCTCTCCAATAAATTTATGAGGATCATGCATATATAGGCTACTAATACTGTCAAATACCATATCGTTTGTCCCACCGTATACAGCAGTTGCAGTAAGTGCTACTAATGGGAAAGTATAATTCCCATATTTCCGTATTTTATTTATGTGATTGCCCAAGAACCAATAATCAACTCGGAAATCTCGTCCCCATGTCGTTATAAGATGAGCTTCATCAATAATCAGGAGACCTAAGTTACGTTCACCGATAAAGAATCGAATATCGTAGGATAATAGGGATTCTGGCGATAGATATAAAATATCTATTTCGCCATCTTTGCATTGCTTAATGATACTCTCCCTATCGATAAAATTTAAGTCACTATTGATATAAGCCACCTTGCTATATCCACGTTCTCCTTTAAGATTAGCAACCTGATCGGTCATCAAAGCTTTTAACGGAGAGACAACTATAGTAATATCACCCTTTTCTGCTACATAAAAGGCTGGAATCTGAAATAAAAGGGATTTACCAGCTCCAGTTGGTGCAGTAATGAAGAGGTCGCGAGGTGTTAACCCACTATGGCCGACTTTGAACTCATCAATTATCGTATCAACTATAAGACCCTGCGAAATTGGAGTGATTTGATTACCATAATCAGGATTATCATATACATTTATATGACGAAAACATGCTTTGTCACCCCAATATTGCCTTAGTAGCCTCATAGCGTCTTGCGATGGAGTATAGTCTTTTTTTAGTGATTTCTCACGTTGAAAGAATATCCCACCTCCAGAAATTGACAGAAGGTTGTTTGCCAATCTCAATTCATATTCAATTTTTTGACTCAAAGGCTGCTTGGAGTATGTTTTGATTATATACTTCCCGGAGAAATCCTTTTTTGCAATGCAATTATTTATAAAATAGTCTATTGCGTAGAGATTCGTCGCAATATCTACTACTGATTCAGTGGCGTAGTCGAAATTAGCGAACGAAATTTGTTTTTCAGTCTTGAAAAATGGGATCTTCTTAACTCCTTCATCAATTCCTTTAATGGGATAATAATACTTATCTCCAATTTTAAACTGTTCAGTTTGATAAACAGGCATTCCTTCAGGACGTAACTCCAGTCCATCTTCTGTTGTCCTTTCTGTGTAATCGTCTTCCAATAGAGGATACAAAGACCGAAGATTATCGTAAACCATTATGGCTCTGCCTGAAAAGAACTCAGCATTAAGATTTTCTATTATATAGGCATATTGTTGATGCGACACTATTAAGTAATCGGTAGCTGAGCCTAATTTTGTGAAGATCTTGAAGAACCATTCTTTATCAAAATAATCCGAATTGCCATCTTCATCAAATGTATTTACATCTGCGATATGATCTGCATACTTGAAGAAATCAATATAATCGGTTAAACCCGCTATAATAAATATCGGATTCTTGATATTTTTGTATTCCTCAGCTAAGATATTCTCAAAGCTTCGAGATAGAATGTGCTGAACCCTTTCCATTGCAATGATATAATAGATTAAGTATATGATGGTATAGTATAATATTATGTATAGTTAGTGTATTTACTGAGGGGTATTATTCATCGAAACAAAGTTCAATATTTAGACATCCTTAGAGACGTAGACATTTTCTTTCTCCTTCCTTAAATCATCAAGAATTCGACCTTCGTATGAAAAATATTTTGCTCCTTGATATGCTCCGGACGTATTCCGTTTATCTTCAGGCATAAATGTCCCAACAAATGGGGAAAGTTTATAAATGCGACCATCATATTCAATCGAATCATCAGATGCTACCTTTACAACTACACCCGTAGGGATAAACGTAATAAGTTCACCAATCTTAATATCACACATGCTGAATTTAAAACGTGAACGTTTAACTTCACGTTTTGTAATTGGAATAACAGGTTTGCGTTCTTCAATCGGTTTATTCTCGTGATATAGCACAACCTCTGCATCATCGATAGTCATGGCTATATCTCTGAATATTTCAAGAGCCATTTGGGGTGACACATTGAAAAATTCTCGATTCTGACGTATGCGTAAATCTGTCAAACGATCGATGGTCTTATGAACCAACTTTTCAATCTCGTTATATTTGCAGGTCTTCATAGTTGCAAATATTTCAAATGGTAGGGGTACAGCAGTATTATCCAGCTCCTTTGACCTAACATCTACGGGGCGAGAACTTTTGCCAATTTTTACCCAATCTTCCTTAAAGCTTGGGTTGGTAAGAATATATACGTAACCTTGTTCAAGACTCTTCATCAGAATTAGACTTTTACGGATTCAACGTATCGTTTATTTAATAAATCTTCCATATCGACATTCAATAGCTTAGATATACTTTCTAATCGTTTCAATGTCCGATTGCGAAGAATTAGTACACCATTTCGAAAGGGCTGATGAGTTAACATTAAGTTGCTCACATAACCATTTATTAGTCCGTTTATTTTTAGCTAAAACTACTTTTAGGCGATTTATATCAGTTTCCATTAAATTCAAATCTATCGTTTGATTGCAAATTTAGTGAAAATATCTCATATGACAATGTGATTGATGTATGTTATTAAGCATATATTGCCGCGACATGGATATTTAATTGTCGGATGTAATTGGTAACTTTGCATCGACAAAAATCGGAAAAGTTAAATCGACATGATTTGACGAAAAAAAATAACATTTTAATTTTGTGGTGGCAACCTAAAAATTACAATGTTATGGACGAGACTTCTAAACTTAAGAAGTTTCTTATGTGGTAGTTAATGAATTATTTTCAAAAAACTACAAAAAGACTCAGATTTCCCACGGCTCTTTCATTTAAGATTGGCAAGTGACCCGTCCTGAAAAATGTGGTTCTTTCCTACTTTAG
>JAAUYS010000172.1 GCA_014804995.1 Clostridia bacterium | reverse complement strand
GGCAGAGCACTTGACTTTTAATCAAGGTGTCCCGGGTTCGAGTCTCGGATGGACCACCACTTTTAAAAAAAACCGCCAACGCGGTAATATATGCACCTTTAGCTCAGTTGGTAGAGCAACTGACTCTTAATCAGTGGGCCCAGGGTTCGAGTCCCTGAAGGTGCACCAAACAAAACCTTAGGCGAATATTGCCTAAGGTTTTTGTTTGCCCACCATCAAGCTTGAACCCTGTGGTTCGTGCGAGCGTAGCGACGCTTTGCGCCCCTTAATATAAAAAATTTCAGATAATTATGCGCAAGCTCCCTGAAGGTGTAAGTCGAACTTATCTGTAAATTCAAGTGAGTTACTGCTAATTGTTTTTTAACGAAACAATCACTAAAAAAGTCAAACTACTGTAAAAAGTAGTTCGACTTTTTATTACTTTGGAAATGATACCACCTAATAGCTATTATATCAAATTATCCATTTTAAGCAATATAAAAGTGAGTAAAACTTAATCCCCATCGGCGGTTAAAATCAGCCTGACAAGAGTTTTAATCGAATTTAATTGAGTTCTGTTTGCGGCCAAAATGTTGTCGCTGTACTTGCTTTCCTCGTTATCGTTTTGATTAAGTTTAAACCTAAAATAAAGAGAGCCACCACGCTTTACAAACCAAAACTGTGAATATTGAATGCCGTTAAACCGAACGTCGGGATTTGTAAAAGCAACACGGTTCATTTTGCTAACGCTTTCAAACTTCGGGAACTCATCTGCCATAAACACTGCAAAATCACTGATTATTTGAAGTTCTTCATCACTGCAAATCTTTGCAAAACTGCTATCAAAATCGATATTCAAACAAGGGAATTTTACTTTATGCGCAGGTTTTAAAACGGGCGGTTTTTTCTTTATTTCAACCGTTCTTCCGTCAGGGAATATTATCTTTTCAATCTTATAGGTGTATTCATTATATGTGCAACTTTCGCCTAACTTTTTCCCAATCAATGCTTGCGCTAACGGACGGTCTTCGCCCAATTCATCGTCGGCATATTCGGCAAACTTAATAACTTCTTCATAGTCAAGCCTGCGACTAAAGGACTTACCGCTTGTAAAGACAGGTTTTGACTCAACGGCATCTCTACTTTTTACAAGTCTATAAGCTATATATTCATCGTCCGGCATACAATGCAGTTTAACGACACAGCCCAAAGTTATAGCTTCTTGGGATACATTATCTGACTTCTTCATTAGCGCTCACCACAAAAATTTATATTTTAGAAATCGTCGTCATCATCGTCGACAGAATCAAAATCGGTTCTTTCATCTTCGTCTAAAATTTCATTTAAAATCAGAACATCGAGTAAATCTACGTCTACGTCCGGAACCCCTAAAAATCATTTTTACACATAAAACAACCTTTATGAAATGTCCATATTATAACAAAAAAACTTTAATTTTTCAATACTTTAACTTAATCTTCGTCAAGAATATCCATCAGAATTAAATCATCCAAAACAGCCTCGTCGAAAGCGTCGCCACCAAAGATAAAATCGAAAATTCCCATATTAAAAGTCTCCTGATTTTGGTGTAGCATATAAACTTACAGAAATTGATATGTTTAAAAAAATTTATATAGAAATAATGTTTAAACACCTACGAAAAGCCTAAAAACGCAGTTCGACTTTGTTGCCGAACTGTGTACCAAAAACCTTAGGCGAATATTGCCTAAGGTTTTTGTTTGCTCCCCATCGGACTTGACCCTGTGGTTCGTACGAGGGCGAAGCCCGAAGCTCTGCCGTAGGCAACCTTATTTGAATACATAATAGAGTTGTTTTTATTGCAACAAAAAAAGAACCAGTGCAGGCACCGGCTCTTAAAAGAAAAATCTTTTTTGCTACACGCTCCGTTTGTGTAACAATTTCAATTATTATAAACAATCATTAGATGTTTTGTCAATAAAAATAAAATATCATTTTCTGTTTTTTTAAGTTATTTTATTTCCAAATATTTCCACTACACTTTTCATAAAATTTAATACGGAAGAAAGGGTTTGATTTTTACTAAATATATGTGCATAGCTCTCACAATATTTAATAAAAGCGCAAAGTCTGTCGTAATTTTTTTTAATTTTATGCATTGGCTCAATCAAGCAATACAAATACAGCATATTGCAATAATCAAGCAAAAGCGTTCTGGACATATTTGTAGTAAGAGTCTTGTGATTTATTCCATTCCGCCCCAAAAACGCCACAACATCTTGAGAACCGTACCCGTCTTTTATACTTAATTGTGGAAGAAGCGCTTCACAATGAGCTACTTTATTACGCAACTTAAGCGCAGATGTCACATAATCATCATAAATGAAAATGCAATTTTTATAGGTATTATAAATATATGAATTGAATCTTTGAAATGTTCCAAATTGAACCACGTCTAAAAATTGATCGAAGTTTAATTCTTCAATAGGTTTAGAATATTTTACAAGAACTTGTCTGTTTTCTGGCGTATACACCTTATTTATATACTCTTTGTCAGTTTGCACATATTTTTCAATAACTGATTCTGGCAAATCAAGCTCATCTTTAAGGGCTAAAAGATTAGCCTTTAAAGTTCTCTCAATCTCTGAAAACTCACAAAAAATTAATTTACTAAGTTCCTCATCGATTTTTGCAATTGAATATAAATGATCAAAATCCAAGCTAACAAATTTTCCCTTTTTAACCGAACTACGATATTTATCAAATAAAGTTGTAAACTCCATCAATCTATTAAAAGGGTATTCTGAGTTTATTATTTGGCCTATTTCTTCTTCATTGTAATTTTCAAAAGTTATATTCAGTTTTCTTAGTTCTTCAAAGTAATCCACCTTATCCTCTTTCTTATATATAAACTGCTTAATTTGATTTCAAACCTAAAATAAGCGTAAGTAGTGCCAATTTTTCATAAATAAAAAAGTAGTTATTAATCTCTCTTAATAATTCTGATTTGTCTTTTTTTGGATCAAGAATTTCACTTTTCTCGTAGCCAATTAGCTGTATAACGGCGACTGTAGTGTTTTTATAAATAATTGGGATAGAAATTATTTGGTTATAGTTATAATTTCCATTATAATCTTTAAAATTATCCTCAAATTCTTTTTTTGTTTTTAGAATCTCAGCTCTTATTCTACTGTCTGCAAAAAACTTTAAATAATATGGAGACTTTCTTGCTTCATACGGAGTTTTTAATTCCTTCTCTTTTTGAAACTCACTAGTAAGGCACGAACGACTGTCGACTCGTTCTGTATAATCAAAGACAGGCATAAAATACCCTATCTCATCTTCTTTTTTCAACCTAGCAATAATATTGACGCCAAAATTATTTTCATCTTTAGAAAATTTGAGCACCTTAATTAATGTCTTTATGTCCTCACAAATATTTTGCCAAATATGCTTAAAACTATTAAGTTTACTATACTCTATAAAACACTCTTTACCCAATTCCCCTTTACCAAGTCCAATAAGAGGATAATTATCATATAAATAAGAAGATATATACTTATTTAATCTGCTTCCTAAATCGCCAAAATGTTCATTTATCTCTCTGGCTTTATAATCATCATTGTTGTTTTGTACTTTTTGATAGTGCCAACATACAAATAATAATATAATAAAAATCGCAAGGACAATACCAGCAATAAACCAAAGTATTATAGCACAAACTACATCTTGTAGAACAGATGAATTAGTCGCAAAGCCTATAATAATAGCTAGTATTATAGGAAAAATTATTGAAATTGATTTTTCAATATTTGGTTTGGCCAAAAACCTTTGAAACCCATTCAATGTCTGTTCGGTTATAGGTCTATAATCTTTAGCAGGCTTAATAGAATAATTAAATTTTTTACTCATTTTTACAACCTTATTCTAAAAAATATATTAAATTATAACATTAAAAGTATCTCTTTGCAACTACTTTAAATTATTCTTAAAATATTAGTGCCATATATAAAAGTAAAACTCCCCCGTTCAATTTTCAAGAAAAATTTTCCAATTGGGGCTGTACAAAATTAAAAAAAAGTGATATACTAATTTTACGATAATTTTTTTGGAGATTTTTAGTTATGGAAATGAAAGATTTCAGACTTGACGGAAAAATCGCTTTGGTTACGGGCGCTTCTTACGGCATTGGCTTTGCCATTGCAATGGGCTTTGCCAAGGCGGGGGCTACTATCGTTTTCAACGATATTAATCAGGACCTCGTAAACAAAGGACTTGACGCATATAAGAAAGAAGGAGTTAAAGCTCACGGCTACGTTTGCGACGTTACCGACGAAGAAGGCGTAAACGCTATGGTTGCTAAAATCGAGAAAGAAGTCGGCGTAATAGACATTCTCGTAAACAACGCAGGCATCATTAAGCGTATCCCTATGTGCGAGATGACCGCGGCACAGTTCAGACAGGTTATCGACATTGACCTTAACGGACCCTTCATCGTATCTAAGGCGGTTATCCCCTCTATGATTAAGAAGGGCCACGGCAAGATTATAAACATCTGCTCTATGATGTCCGAACTCGGAAGAGAAACCGTTTCCGCATACGCTGCCGCAAAGGGCGGACTTAAAATGCTTACGAGGAACATCTGCTCCGAGTACGGCGAATACAACATTCAGTGTAACGGCATAGGCCCCGGCTATATTGCAACCCCCCAGACCGCTCCTTTGAGAGAGAGACAGCCCGACGGAAGCCGTCATCCCTTCGACAGCTTCATTATTGCAAAGACCCCCGCAGGAAGATGGCTTGAAGCCGAAGAGCTTGCAGGCCCTGCGGTATTCCTTGCATCCGACGCTTCCAACGCTGTAAACGGACATATCCTTTACGTTGACGGCGGTATTCTTGCCTACATCGGCAAACAGCCTAAGTAATAAGCGTTCCGTATAATCAAACTAAAACCCCGCTTGCACTCTTTTGCAGGCGGGTAATTTTTTATTAAGAAATTTTTAAAACCCCTTTATTTCTCATCCGAAATGATGTATTATAAAGAAAACGCTTTTAAGAGGCAACTTATGAAAGAAATTTTTAAAAACATACCTACAATTAAGTACGAGGGCGCTGACAGCAAGAACCCCCTCGCCTTCAAATTCTACGACCCCGATAAAATAGTTCTCGGCAAGAAGATGTCCGAACACCTCCCTTTTGCTATGGCTTGGTGGCACAACCTTTGCGCGACGGGCGCGGATATGTTCGGCAGAGGCACTGCGGACAAGTCCTTCGGCGCGAAAGAGGGAACTATGGAACACGCAAAAGCCAAGGTTGACGCCGGCTTTGAGTTTATGCAGAAGCTGGGCATTAAGTACTTCTGCTTTCACGACGTGGATTTAGTTCCCGAAGCCGACGACATAAAGGAAACAAACCGCCGTTTGGACGAGATTTCCGACTACATTTTAAAGAAGATGCAAGGTACGGACATTAAGTGCCTTTGGGGTACTGCAAATATGTTCTCCAACCCACGCTATATGAACGGTGCGGGTTCTACGAACAGCGCGGACGTTTACGCCTTTGCCTGCGCGCAGGTCAAAAAAGCGCTCGATATTACCGTTAAGCTCGACGGACGCGGATACGTCTTCTGGGGCGGGCGCGAGGGCTACGAAACCCTTTTAAATACCGACGTCGCCTTTGAAACGGAAAATATCGCAAGGCTTATGCGTATGGCTGTGGACTACGGCAGAAGCATAGGGTTTAAGGGCGACTTCTATATAGAACCAAAACCCAAGGAGCCTATGAAGCACCAGTATGATTTTGACGCTTCCACCGCTATCGGCTTTTTAAAGGCGCACGGACTGGATAAAGATTTTAAGATGAATATAGAGGCAAACCACGCCACCCTTGCCGGACACAGCTTCCGCCACGAGCTTAGAATTTCCGCAATAAACGGTATGCTCGGCTCTATCGACGCAAACCAAGGCGATTTGCTCCTCGGCTGGGATACGGACGAGTTCCCCTTTGACGTTTACGAGGCAACCTGGTGTATGTACGAAGTATTAAAGGCAGGCGGTCTTACGGGCGGGCTTAACTTTGACGCAAAGAACCGTCGCCCCTCCTACACCGACGAAGATTTGTTTGCGGGCTATATTTTAGGTATGGACACGTTTGCACTCGGACTTTTGAACGCCGTAAAGCTTATTGAGGACGGCAGGCTTGACAAGGCGGTTGAAGACAGGTACTCCTCTTTCCGCAATACTAAAATCGGTTCTAAAATATTGAACGGCGAATGCAGTTTAAAAGAACTTTCAGACTATGCCGAAAAGTTAGGTAAGCCCGAGCTTCCTTCAAGCGGTAGTCAGGAAATTCTGCAAAATATAGTAAACGGAGTGCTTTTTAAAAAGTAATGAACACTTTTATCGGCATTGATTTAGGCACTTCCTCCGTTAAACTTCTCTTGACTGACCGCGACGGCAACGTATTAAACAGCGCAAGCAGGTCTTACCCCGTCAGCTACCCCAAAGACGGTTGGAGCGAGCAGAACCCCGACGACTGGTTTAAAGCCGTTTGCGACGGGCTTGAAGAGCTTTTAAACGGGCAAGACAAATCCGCCGTGCGCGGTATAGGCGCGGGCGGGCAGATGCACGGACTTGTCGTTCTTGACGAAAAGAACGAGGTCATTCGCCCCTGCATTCTATGGAACGACGGCAGAACGCAATCTGAGGTTGATTATTTAAACGGAAAAATAGGCAAGAAAAAGCTTTCAAAAAACCTTGCAAACGTAGCGTTTGCGGGGTTTACCCTGCCTAAGATTTTATGGCTTAAGGAGAACGAACCGCAGAACTTTAAAAGAATAAAAAAGATAATGCTACCCAAGGATTATCTCAACTTTATGCTGTGCGGGGAGTTTTCTTCCGACTATTCCGACGCGAGCGGTACTCTGCTTTTGGACGTTAAAAACCGCAAGTGGTCGGACTTTGCCTGCAAAATAGCGGGAATTGATAAAGAGGTTTTACCCACGCTTTACCACTCTTACGAAAAGGTAAGCACGGTAAAAAAAGAAATAGCCCAAAGATTTGGGCTTAACGAAGACGTTATCGTTTGCGCGGGTGCGGGCGACAACGCCTCCGCCTCCGTCGGCACGGGAACGGTATTCGACGGCGACTGCAACATTTCCCTCGGCACGAGCGGAACGGTGTTTATCTCCCGCGATAAGTTCTCGGTAGACGGCAAGAACGCCCTGCACTCCTTTGCGCACGCAAACGGCGCGTATCACCTTATGGGTTGCATACTTTCGGCGGCATCCTGTAACGCCTGGTGGTCGGCCGTTGCGGGGGTTAAAGACTTTGACGAAGAGCAGAAAAACCTAGAAAGAAAGTTAGGCAAGAACGGGGTTTACTTCCTGCCCTATCTTATGGGCGAAAGAAGCCCGCACAACGACGTAAACGCCAAGTCTGCATTCATAGGTATGCGCCCGGATACTTCAAGGCAGGATATGTCCCTTGCCGTTTTAGAGGGCGTTGCCTTTGCACTTAAAGACTGCGTTGAAGAAGCGCGCGCTTTGGGCGCGGTGATAGATAAGACACGCCTTTGCGGAGGCGGTGCTAAAAGTGCGCTGTGGCGCAAGATTATAGCAAACGTTTTAAACGTTAAGGTAGAGATTCCGGCGGTTGAAGAAGGACCTGCCTACGGCGCTTGCATACTCAGCATGGTCGCTTGCGGAGAATACCCCACCGTGCAGGAAGCCACAAAAAAAATTGTTAAAATAAAGTCCTTTATAGAACCCGACGAAAACACGGTAAAACTCTATAAGGAAAAATACCTTACCTTTAAAAAACTCTACCCCGCATTAAAACAAGTTTTTAACTAAAATAATAAAAAAGAGTAGTTTTTATTAACTACTCTTTTACTTTGTTTATTAAATAAAATTGTTAACTATAAACACGCCTGCAAAATCTGCAACGCATAAAACTGCAAAAACAATACTGAATATTATAAAGCTTTTAAGCTTCCCTATTTTAGCGTAAATCTCTTCCGCCCTGACGTTTTTACGGGAGATATTATTATCTTCCCTGTCCGCGACTTTAATTATCGATATAAATACCACAGTGAACTTAATCAAGAAATAAGTCAATATCAAAGATAAAACGACAAACGCCAAGTTAAGACAGAATATGGTTATTTCTTTCCCGCAAGCCCAGTCCACCTTCATTGCCAGCAAATTAAATACGGCTGATATGGGAAGGTTGGCAACGATACCGCACAGAAATGAGAAGATATTCTCATTACCATTGTTTTTGATGATTGTCTTATAAATAGAAATTTCCAAACAGCCTTTAAGACTACAAATTTTTTCTCTTGTTTCGGGGCGTTCGGGTAAATACTCTTCTTCTATCCTATTACTTTTTGCCATTTTTTACTAATTGCCTCAAATTCGCTTCTTATAGTATCAAGTTGAATTGTGCCGTTTGCGTCTGATAATTCGTTTAAATACTTTATCAAAGCCTTGTGCCAACCGTTAAACGTTTCATAACGCTCGTACGAGACCTCGCTTCTCAATCTGGGTAGCCAGTTATCCATCGTATTTTTTAACTGTTCTATTTCACCTTTTAATTGTTTTTTTGAAATATCGTGTTCATCGTTCTTTTGAAGAATTTGCAAGTTCGCGGTAGCCGGAGCTTGAATATCTTTAATATGTTCTTTTAAAATATTGTACAGCAACAATTTTTCTTCCTGGCTTGCCGTAAGGTCATATATGTTTTTTAATATTTCCCTTGCTTCCTTTCTTGTCAAGCTGTATTCCGGTTCGTGAAACCTGTCTTCTATGTTAAGCGCGTCCAAATGCTCGTAAACTTGTTCGTTAACGAAATCCTTCCACGCCTCACTGCCTATTACCATTAAACAGGCAGTCAATTTAGGTGAAATTATTCTAAGACTTGTATCGAATGTATACGAAGGAATTTCACAAATCTTTTCTTCCTGCTTAAATAAACCGTTCTTTTTGTCGGATTCTTTTTCACTGTGGTGAATAACCGATATGCACATAATCCGTTCAGCCTTGTCAGGCAAAAAATTCCCTGCGTGTTTCATATTAGTTGACGGACGGGGCATCGGGGTAATAGAAATTATTTTATCCCACAAGTTACGTTTATTTATGTAAGAATGAATTTGGCAATACCTTTCCCAATAACTTAGCGGATTGTACTTAGGGCTAAATCTTTCCCAGTTGTTTGCGTGGTCTTCGGGGTCTGGCGATAACGGCTTGTAATTAACTATTCCTATAATTATTTTATCGTCTTCATTTATATTATTTAATAACCAATCAAGCTCCGCTTCATCCAGCTTACTGAACGGTTGAAACCTTTTGCTATAAACGTAATACATACGACTCTCCTTAGTTGATTTAGCTTAACAAAGCTCTTACGTCATAAATAAACAGACAATTTTAATTTAAATCACAAAAAGTATTGCAAACAGAATTTGCGAAAATACTCCCTGC
>JAAUYS010000171.1 GCA_014804995.1 Clostridia bacterium | reverse complement strand
ATTGCCTTGCTTATTACCGCGGATTTACTTACGAAGCATTTTGAAGTAGAATATTGCTGGGAGCTGACCATTATCCCCAACGTGGTGGTAATACACCACGGCGTGCCTAATTACGGCGTTGCGTTCGGTCTGCACTTGGGTCAAATTCCCATTTTAATCATTACTTTCATTTTGCTTGCCGTAATGGTTTTCGCGTTTATCTTTATGCCCAACCGCTTTATAATTTTAAAGGTTGCAATTTCCCTCGTAATTGCGGGCGCAATCGGCAACATAGTGGACAGAATTGCCCTCGGCTACGTCCGCGACTGGTTCGGGCTTTGGATGTTCGGTAAAATAGCATACTGCAACTTTGCCGACTTCTGGATAGTAATAGGCGCAATTTTGGCGGTAATCGACTTAATGTTTATAAACGAATACTCGGTATTCCCGCTCACCAAAAAATCAAAAGAAATCCAAAAGGCTAAAAAGGAAGAGGAAGAGCGTAAAAAGAACTTAAAGCCCGTAACGGATGCCCCCGTACAAACGGCAGAACCCGAACTTCCTTCCGAAGAAACGGCCGTGGACGCCACCCAATCGGACGGCAACGATAATAACGATGCAAACAATTAATTTAACCGCGCGGGATAATTTTGCCCGCGCAGATATATTTTTATCGGAAAATTTATCGGACTACACCCGCTCGGCAGTAAAAAAACTGTTTGAGGGCGGTCTTGTCCTGTTAAACGGCAAAAAAATAAAACCATCCAGTCAAATAACCGCGGGCGACAGCGTTGAAGTTACCTTGCCGGACGCCGTAGAGTACACGGCAAAGCCGGAGGATATACCCATTGACATCATTTACGAGGACGAGGACGTCGCCGTCGTAAACAAACCGCAGGGGATGACCGTTCATATGGGTAACGGCAACAGGGAAGGCACTCTCGTAAACGCCCTATTATTTAAACTTGACAGTTTAAGCGGAATAAACGGCGTAATCCGTCCGGGGATAGTTCACAGAATAGATAAGGACACGTCGGGGCTTCTCGTCGTTGCAAAAAACGATACCGCCCATTTAAGCCTTTCAAAACAGATTGAAGAAAAGACCTGCAAGCGCACCTATCTTGCGCTTTTGGAGGGAATTTTAAAGGAAGATACGGGTACGGTTACAACCTACATCGGGCGCGACCCGTCAGACAGGGTTAAAATGGCGGTGGTAGAACCCGACAAAGGCAAGCTTGCCATAACCGATTTTACGGTTTTAAAGAGGTATAAAGAGGGTTTTACACTCTGTCGCTTCGACTTAAAGACGGGCAGAACGCACCAAATACGCGTTCACGCAAAGTACCTTGCGCACCCGGTCGTAGGCGACCCCGTTTACGGAGTAAAAAAGCAAAAATTCAATTTAAACGGACAGCTTCTTCACGCTTGGCGTTTAAGGTTTATCCACCCGCGGACTGGGGAGGAGTTGAGTTTTGAAGCTCCGCTTCCCGATTATTTTACAAATACGTTGAAAAAGATTAACGAAATTTAAAAAAAGCACCTTTTTCACGCTTGCAAAAATCAGGAAATATTTGCTATAATATTAAAGTAATAATTTTTAAGGAGTATTTTATTATGGCTAAGAAACAAAAAACCACGACGTCTTCAGGCACGTCAATCGGTAACAACAGCGGTTTCGTTAAATTCTGCTCTTTCTGGGGTATCGTAATTGCAGTCGCTCTTTTGATTGTAACCGCTATCTTCAATGCAGTAGGCGGTAACCTCGGTATTGTAGGAACTATTTTCGACGTTCTTGCAAAGTTGGCTCTTTTAGTCGCTGTTTCCATTCCCGCATACAACTACACCCGCGGTAAGAAAATCGGCTGGAAGGTTACCTACTGGGTAGCGCTTATCCTTTACATCGTATGTATCGTTCTCGGCGCTATTCCCTGGAACAAATAATAAATAAAAAAATTTCCCCGCTTTTTGCGGGGATTTTTTTATCCCGTTTTTTCTTTACAAATCAATTCTTATCGTTTAAAATGTTTTTTATATGGCACACCCCTTAATAGCAATAGTCGGCAGACCCAACGTAGGTAAAAGCACGTTTTTTAATAAGGTCGTCGGCAGAAAAATTTCAATAACAGAGGACAAGCCCGGCGTTACGCGCGACAGACTGTACGCCGACGGCGAATGGCGTGGCAAAGCCTTTACTATAGTCGATACGGGCGGTATAGAGATGCGCTCCGAAGACGTTATGTGGAAAGAGATTAAAAAACAGGCGGAAGTCGCAGTTGAAACCGCGCAGGTTATTCTGTTTTTCGTGGACGGCAAAGAGGGGCTTACCACTTCCGACTACGACGTTGCAGATATGCTCCGTCGCAGTAAAAAGCCCGTCATTTTAGTCGTAAACAAAATTGACGACTATTCCGAAGACAAGGTTTTTGAGTTCTATTCCCTCGGCTCAGGTGAACCTTACCCCGTTTCCGCAGAACATTCAACAGGTATAGGCGACGTTCTGGACGAAGCCGTAAGCTGGTTTGAGAAGGGAACGGTGGAAGAGGATAACAGTATTAAAATTGCCGTCGTCGGCAAACCCAACGCAGGCAAATCAAGCCTTGTAAACAGGCTTCTGGGCTTTGAACGTTCAATCGTAACCGACATCGCTGGAACAACGCGCGACGCTATCGATACACGCCTTTCGTACGGCGGTAAAGATTATACGATAATTGACACAGCCGGTATCCGTAAAAAGAGCAGGGTAGAGGACGAAATAGAATACTATTCCCAGCTCCGCGCATACGACGCTGTGCGCCGTGCGGACGTCTGTCTTCTAGTAGTTGACAGTACGGAAGGGCTTACAGAGCAGGACACGAAAATTATAGGCTTTGTACACGAGCAAGGTAAACCTTCGTTAATCGTAATGAATAAATGGGATTTGATTGAGAAGGACACCAACACCATAAACAAATTCGAGGCAAAGCTTAAAGAAGATTTAAAGTTTATGGACTACTTCAAGTCCTTATACATCTCTGCAAAAACGGGTCAACGCGCGGAAAAGCTGTTTGCTTTAATTGACGAAGTTTACGCACATTCCCGCTTCCGCGTATCGACCGGTACTTTAAACGACCTGATTTCTGACACCGTCCGCGCAAACGAACCGCCGTCATATAACGGCAGAAGGCTTAAAATTTACTTCTCTTCGCAGGTTGCAGTTGCACCGCCTACGTTCGTTTTAAAGGTAAACTCAACGGAGCTTTTACACTTTTCGTACGAAAGGTTTTTGGAGAACGTTTTAAGAAAGAACTTTGATTTTACGGGGACGCCCATAAAAATAATTCCAAGAGAGAATGGCGAAGATTAAGTTGCATTCATCGCGCAATACGGCGTTAAACTGCGCTATTTATTTTCTTATTCAAAAACGGAGGTTAAAAAGCTATGACGGAAATAGATTTTTCCCAACAGTGGTATTATCTTGTGCTTTGTGCCGTAGTTTGCTATTTTATCGGCTGTTTTAACTTTGCCGTTTTAATCTCACATTTAAAAAAGAAAGACATAAGGGACATAGGAAGCGGAAACCCCGGAACTATGAATATGACCCGCACGTTCGGGCTTAAAGTCGGGGCAATAAACTTCTTTTGCGACGTAATAAAGGGCGGACTTCCCGCAGTAATAGGTTGGATAATTTTCAAAGACTATGTATTTGCGGGTACTGATATTCTCGTATCGGACTTTATCCGCTATTTTTGCGGAACGTTCGTAATTATAGGACATATTTTCCCCGTAACTATGAAGTTTAAGGGCGGTAAGGGCATAGCTTCAACAATGGGGCTTTTTTCATTCGCGCTCCCGTGCGAGCAGTGGTGGTACTTCCCCATAGCGGTCGTTTTCTTATTCGGAGTGCTTGCGTATATCGCAATTACGGAGTGGGGCAGTATGGGTTCGCTCATAGGTGTATCCGGTCTTACAATTTGGCAAACCGCGCTGTTTTTGGTAAGGTATGAAAAAGAACTTTTAAACCCTTGGGTAGTAACGCTTCTTTTGATGCTTTTTCTTATAAACTTTTTAACCTGGTTCGCCCACAGAAAGAACATTATAAGACTGCTTGCCGGCGAAGAACGGCACACCGCCGTAAAAAAGAAAAAGAAGAAATACGAATAAAAAAAGCTCTCTTAAAGAGAGCTTTTATTTTTTAAATCTTTTTATCGTCAATATCGTTTTCTTTCGAATTGATTGAAAACTCTATATCCGGTTTTACCTTTAAAATGGCGTCGGTAAAATCGTTGTACCATTCTTCTTTGACGACTATAACGATATAGGAGCTATCGTTAAAGTGAACGCTCAGCTTGTTGGTCTTTCTGTCTAAAACTACGCTTTCAATCTTGGCTATGTCGTATTTGCTTTTAATTATGCCGAAGCTCGTTTTAAGCACCTTGTCGGAAACGGAATAATAGGACGAAAGCAATAAGCTGGTTAAAATTACTCCCGCCAAAACGGATATAAGGTACATAAGCGTATAGCGCAGAATAGGGTAAACTATATCCGCCGCATAGCCCAATCCTTCGGTAAACAGGAAGTAAGTGTTTAAAGCAAACGCCACAACGGAAAGTGCTATTCCGACGTATATAAACACCGTGGTAGTCTTTCCGAATTTATACTTGAAAACTTTCATAGTTAAATTATAACCGCCCCCGCAATAAATTGCAACAAAAACGGGGCTTTTTAATTCAGCCGATGCGTTTTATCTGTACGGGCGTCTGGCGTACGGGTCTGCCGTTCTTTCTTTCGGGGTTGAATTTGGGCATACGGTGTTCGTGCCTTTCTTCATACTCCTTGACAATAGGCGGAGGGGTTAAGTCCTTTTCAACGTTTTTATCTTCGCCGTCCCCGCAACCAGTGAATACGCAAAGGCAAACAACTAAAATAACTCCCAATAAAAATATAGCCTTTTTCATATCCACAGTATGGTAAATTTTACTATTTATATTCATTTGCTTGTAAATTTTAAATTGCCGTGCTATAATTTAACGGTCTGAACTTAAAGGCGGTTTTCCGTCCTGAGGGTAAAGGTAAAATTTATAAGCATACTGAAAGTATGCCTTTTTGCCTTTGCCTTGACTTTTTAAAAGCGAGGTATTTTTTTATGCTTGAAAACAGGTTGGCGGTAGTCAGCATCATCGTAGAAAACAGAAACGCAAGCCCGCAGATAAACGCGTTGTTGTCGGAATTCGGCGACTACGTCATAGGCAGGCTTGGCGTGCCGTATAAGCCAAAGGGCGTTTCGGTAATAAGCATAGTTATTGACGCGCCCGCTGAAATAATCAATAAATTAACGGGCAAAATAGGAATGCTTGAAGGCGTTACCGCAAAAACCTTAATGCACAAAAATTAAAGGAGAGATTTATGAAAAAACTTATACTTACCGCAATTTGCGCACTTCTGACGTTTGCTACTGCAATAGGCTTTACCGCTTGCAACGGGGAAGCTTCTTCTACCGCGGTAAACCTCGTTGACGTAAAGGCGGAGGAGGTAGGCGTCAGAACCGACATTGATTACTACGTAATAGCCGAACCCGCGGCGACCGTCAAGGTCAACGCCTTGGAAGGTCTTGAATTTTCAGGAAACTTACAGGAGCTTTACGCTGACGGCAACGGCTACCCCCAAGCCGTAGTTGTTGCAAAAAACGAAGTGGTAAGCTACGTTGCACAAACCTTATCGGTCAAATTAAAAAACGGGGCGGAATGGCTTATTGACGACGCAACCGCGCCCGAAAGCATAGTAAGTGCGGTAAGCTCTCATTTAAGCAATGACTTAGCGCCCACCTTCAACGCTAAAAATCTCAATAAAGAGGTAATTAAAAACTGCTCGGTTAAGTTTACCGACGCTTGGAACTGTAAGCAAGCCGTTAAGGATATTATTGAAAAATTTAATGCCTGCGGTGAAACGAATTTCAGCACGCCCGACGATAACTTCTTCTTAGAAGAAGGCGACTACGGCACTGCAGAGTACGACGGCAAAATTACGGTTTACGCCCCTGACGGCGCGCCCGCCCTCGGACTTGCAAAGCTTATGGCTACAAACGAGCTTATAAACTGCAAAGAGGTAGAGTACAACGTAGTAAAAGCCGACACCATACAAGCCTTTGTTACCGGCAATGCTCCCAAAGCCGACGTCTGCGTTCTCCCTGTAAACCTTGCGGTAAAGCTTCTCGGAAGCGGTGAAAAGTATAAGATGTTAGGTACTCTCACCAACGGCAACCTTTTTATAGTTTCAAACGGCAAAGAGAAAATAACCAAAAATAATCTTTCGTCGCTCCGCGGTAAAACGGTGGGTGTAGTAAACCTTGCCCAAGTACCCGGGCTTACCTTTAAAACCATTTTAAAAGATAACGGAATTGAATACGGTCAACTGATTTGAAAAAGTTTTTTACTCAAAGAAAACTGAATATAATTTTTTCCGTCGTTTCCATACTTTTGATGTGGCTCGTCTGGATAATCGCCTATTACTGCGTAGGTAACGATTATATCGTGCCGTCATTTTCAGATACGGCAGTAAGCTTGTGGTACTTACTCGGTTCGGGGGAGTTTTGGACGGCTTTTGCATTGACCTTTTTAAGAACTTTGGAAGCCTTTGCAATTTCTTTTTTGCTTGCTTCGGCGTTAACGGCGCTTTCGGCTTTTTCCAAAACCGCAAAAGTTATGATTAAGCCTGTAATGTCCTTTTTAAGAACCGTTCCCACGCTTGCAATAATTTTACTGTTGCTCATATGGACGAATGCGAAAGTAGCCCCCGTTATCGTAACCGTTTTAGTGCTGTTCCCTATGATTTACTCCCAAATGCTTTCTGCGGTAGAGGGGATAGACGGCGGACTTATCCAAATGGCGGAGCTTTACAAAATACCCAAAAAGGAAAGACTTTTCAAAATCTATTTACCGCTGGTATCGCCTGCAGTGTTCTCGCAGACGGGCGCAAACGTTTCGCTCGGTCTTAAAGTTATGATTTCGGCAGAAGTGCTTGCAAGCACGTTCAGAAGCCTAGGCGGAATGATGCAGAGTGCAAGGGGCTTTCTTGAAATCCCACGCCTTGCCGCGCTTACGTTGGTTGCCGTGCTTTTGGGGCTTGCGCTGGATATAGCCTTTTCACAGCTTAAAAGAATTAACTACAAATGGGCGGGTAAGGGCAATGATTGAGATAAAGAACCTCACTAAAAAATACGGAGCTTTAACCGTTTACGAAAATTTTAACCTTCAAATAGAGGAGGGACAGACGACTTGCATTTTAGGCGAAAGCGGAAGCGGTAAAACCACGCTTTTAAACTGCGTTGCAAACCTTACGGACTACGTGGGGCAGATACCCGCCTTAAAGTGCGCCTACGTTTTTCAAACGCCCCGCCTTGTTCCAAACCTTACCGTCGGCGGTAACTTAAAACTGATTTGCAAGGACGACGGTAAGGTGGACGCAATATTAAACCGCGTTCACCTGTACGATAAAAAGAACGCATATCCCAAATTTCTGTCGGGCGGTCAGGCACAGCGCGCGTCCATTGCCCGTGCATTTTTGTATGACGGCGACGTCATTTTGCTGGACGAACCGTTTAACTCTCTCGACTTAAAGTTAAAGCGTGAAATTTCTTCTCTCTTTTCTGAAATCAGGCAAGAAAAAAATGCAACCGCGCTCTTCGTTACGCACGACGTGGACGAAGCGTTGGACTTATCCCACAGAATTATAATTATAAAAGACGGCATTATCGCCTGCGACGTAAAAACCGATGGTGAGGACAAGGACGAACTCCGTAAGAGGCTTATTTCCGCGTTAATCGCTTGACAAGATATAAAGTTCATTTTATAATACTTTTAAATTTTGAAATTAAACGAGGAGAAACCCCATATGAAAAAGTTCTTTAAAGAATTCAAAGAATTTATAACCCGCGGAAACGTCGTTGATATGGCTGTCGGCGTTATCGTCGGCGGTGCGTTCACTGCGATTATTACCGCATTGACAAGCAATATTCTTCAACCGCTCATTAACTGGTTGCTTGCAGGTACGGGCGCAGGTCTTGAATCTGCAGTTACCGTTCTTAAACCTGCGTACGACGAGGTTACGGGCGCATTGGATTTGGCTTTGTCTATCTACATTGACTGGGGTGCGTTTATCTCCGCGATTATAAACTTCATTCTCGTAGCGTTTATACTCTTCTGTATCGTTAAAGCTATAAACACCGTCCGCGCAGGCGGTAAGAAGGTTGCCGAAAAGCAGAAGAAAGCTATTGAAAAGAAACTCAAGAAGGGTGAAATCAGCGAAGAAGAGGCAAACAAGGCTAAGGCTGAAATCGAAGCACCTGCAGAAGAAGCTCCCGCAGTAGTTGCAGTTACTACCGAACAGCTTCTTGCAGAAATCCGCGACCTTTTAAAGGAACAGAAAGGCGCTAACAAGCCCGAAGAAAAATAAGTAAAATTTTAACCGCCGTGCAGTTACTGCACGGCGGTTTTTCGCTTATAAAAAAGCAATAAAACGGCTTTTTCCGTTTGTCAAGTAATTAAAATAAGAAAATGTAAAATTTTTACCGTTAAAATTAAAAAATTTTTGTTGTAAACATTTTTATTTTGTCAATATGTTGTGTTATAATAAAATCAATTCTTGTAAATGTTGTGTATATTCACCGAACGATTAAAAAAGTCATTCCCGAACGGTACGCAAGATAGAAGAAGTAAACGTTCAATACGCCTATAACGGGCATAAGTATCATAAACAGCAGGTTTTTCAGCCTGTAACGCATTACGAACATACTGATGTAAATTGCGATAGCCCCGCCCAAAATAGCGGTGAGAATTATTTTCCCGTCGCCAACGGGCTTTGTGTCGCTTCCGAATTCGTCCTTTTGCGATTTTAAAAGCATAACGGCATAGAAGTTCACGGCGACTATATACACTGAAAAGACAATATACAACAGTATCATACGATAAGTATGTATAAAAAAATTAATTAAATACGGAGAGATAAAATGCCTAAGGTAGCCATTTTAATGGGCAGTAAATCTGATTTAAGCGTTGTAAAACCCGCAATTGCCGTACTTAAAAGTTTCGGCGTAGAAACGGAAGTAAGGGTTATTTCGGCGCACCGCACGCCCGAAGAAGCGCACGAGTTTTCCTTGAACGCCGTAAAAAACGGAATTGAGGTTTTAATCTGCGCCGCAGGCAAGGCCGCGCACCTCGGCGGTGTAATAGCGGCTAACACTACGCTACCCGTAATCGGTCTGCCCGTAAAAACAGATATGATGGGCGGTCTTGACAGCCTGCTTTCAATAGTTCAGATGCCCTCCGGCATACCCGTTGCGACCGTCGGCGTAAACGCGGGCGAAAACGCAGGACTTCTTGCCCTGCAAATTTTGGGTATAAAATATCCTTCCATACAGTCCCTGCTTGTTGAGTACAAGAAGAAGATGAGGGACAAGATTAATTCCGACGACGTGTCTTTACAACAGGAGTTAGACTAATTTTAAACAATTAACCGCGAGTGTATCCTTGCGGTTATTTATATTTGTTATCAACCCCAAAAGGTTCAAAAATTTTTATTTTAAGGAGAAATTCTTATGGAGAAAAAGGAACAGCTTTACGAAGGCAAGGCAAAAAAGGTTTATGCAACCGAAAACCCCGATTACGTTATCGTATCCTACAAGGACGATGCAACGGCGTTCAACGGTCTTAAAAAAGGCACGATTACCGGCAAGGGCGTAATCAACAACAAGATGAGCAATATGATGATGGCGATGCTTGAAAAGGAAGGCATTCCCACTCACCTCGTAGAGCAGATTGACGACAGAAACACTGTAGTTAAAAAGGTGCAAATCGTTCCCCTTGAAGTAATAATCAGAAACGTGGCGGCAGGCAGTTTCTCCAAGAGATACGGCGTACCCGAAGGTACCAAGTTCACCGCGCCCACCATCGAATTTTCCTATAAGAACGACGATTTGGGCGACCCCCTTATCAACGACTATCACGCGCTCGCTTTAAACCTTGCGACCGCAGAAGAGATTGAAACTATTAAAAAGATGGCTTTTGCCGTAAACCAGGCTATGATAGCTTTCTTCAAGGAACTCCACATTGACCTTATCGACTTCAAGCTCGAGTTCGGCAGATTTAAAGGACAAATTGTTCTTGCAGACGAAATTTCCCCCGATACCTGCCGTTTCTGGGAAGCAGGTTCTTGGGATACCACGAAGCACGTCAGCCTCGACAAGGACAGATTCCGCCGTGATTTGGGCGGAGTAGAGGACGCTTACAAAGAAATCTTTAAACGTTTAACCGGAGAGTAATATTTTATGGGCGGTTTTTTCGGCTCGGTAAAAAAGAGTAGTGCCGTATTCGACGTCTTTATCGGCACTGATTATCATTCCCACCTCGGAACTAAGCGAGGTGGCATAGCGGCTTACGACCCCGAAGTCGGTTTACAGCGTGAAATTCACAACATAGAGAACGCGCCTTTCAGAACCAAGTTCGAGCGCGTGCTTAAAGAGATGAAGGGCAACGCT
>JAAUYS010000170.1 GCA_014804995.1 Clostridia bacterium | reverse complement strand
GCTACGTTATACTTCAAGGCTTCTATGGCCTGCATCCACGACACGTAGGAGACATCACCTCCCTGCTGCATCCTGAAAAGTCTATAGTCGTCACCTTTATGCTCGCCGTTCATCATCTGGCCGATCACCTTAAGGATGGGTGCGGAGTTGTAGGCAATCACATTGCAGTTACGCGACAATGTGTACTCGATTTCCTTCCGGCAACCACTGACTTCCTCATATACCGCCTCTTCTCGATAAAGATAGGATACAGGAATCTTCCTGATCACTATCTCATCCGGATCACCTACAAGATGCCATCCATCGGTCTGCTCCCACTTGTAATGGGTATCTTCTGTCCATGTCTCGAAGTAAGTCTTGGTCTTGTTGTTCTTAGTCACAGAATACTCTATGGAGAAAGCGATCATATCATCGTCATAATCGTCGAAGAGCGGGTACAGTTTCACCCCATTCATCGGGGAGAATGTCTTGCACTTTAGTTTATACTCACTGTCGAATCCGTAAAGATTGTTTTTCTTCTTTACGGTATACCAAATCGTGGCAATCTCACAGCAACCGAAAAACTTCTTGCTCCTCTTAAGGTTCTGGGTATTTATCCTCGAATACTTATACACTTTCTCGATAGCGTTGGCTATCCGCTGTCTTATCGGATTATTGTCAATGTTGTTATACACACGTTTAACCGGGATGGCAAACATAAACTCCGACAAACGCTTTACAAGTAGACGCTCCATACCTAAGGAGAGTCTTGTCGATTTCTCTATGGTTCCATCAGTACGCACCTTATCCCTGAGATTTTCATGATCCCTGAGAATGTCATGTTCCTTGAAGTTATAATCCTTTCTCAAAACACTCCAGGAGGGCACTGTAATCGACTTTTGTTTAAGAGTAGAGATAATGGTTTGTGGAGACTCTGAAAAGTCTATGTAATCGCTTATATGGCTCATAAATCGTAAGTTTTCACAAAGATAATATAAACTATTTGAATAATAAATAGGTTACACCGCTTTCTTATCTTTTAGCAATTTAATCTGTTTCATCTGTCCACAGAATGTCTTGACATAGGCACCCCTCAGTTTGTCAAACGATTTAGACATTGGCTTATCACCCATGAAACACGGAATCAATTCTTCAAGACGGTAGAAAGCTGCCGGGAGAAATGATTGCAATTCGATGCCAATATTCAAACTGATTGTTCCTGTAATTGAAGTGACATAGTTTACAAGCGAGGAGTACAACACATGACACTGTTGAACCGCCACAAGATAATATACCCACTCTTCGTCAAGATCAGGATATATGCTCTTCAAATCAAACCTGACATTGTTCACAAACTGTTGCATGATGTCTGAAACAGCTTCGTCAAAATATTCCGCGTTTAATGTTTTCATCTTTGATTCGATTATATCATCAAATATGCGCGGTTCATCAATAAGATACCGTTCTCTGAGTTTCCTTATTACCAGACATAGTTTCTTTGTGGCAGGAATCTGGAAATTGGAGGCCATATCTACAATTGTCATGGCATAATCCCAAACAAGTTCTGCCAAAGCAAGAGGTACATAAGACATCCTCACAAGCTCTTCGTTGGTGACATTCTTGGCCGATTTCTCAGTGATGTAATCTTCCATCAAAGATGTTGCAGTTATCTTCTCAGAAGGTGTGAAACCTTTAAGTGGAGCCATCGGCCCGACTCCTGTTAAGGAGCCGAGCTGTGCAGCATATCTGTTAGTTATCAAAGTTGCCATGCTATTTATCTGTTATCTCCCTCTCCATGCAGAGTTTGTCGTGATATTCGTCCGTTTATCTTTCCAACATTTATCGCGGCTATTTCAGACAATGTGAAACCCATCAGGTGTGCCTGATTGGCCAGATACCACAGCGCATCGCCAAGCTCACCTGCAATTGCATTCCTTCGTTCTAAGTCAAATACTCCGAGATGATCACGTATCGTTTTCTTCACCTTGCCGGCCGCCTCTCCAGCCTCCTCACACAGTCCCACAGCAAGGTAAAGCGGATTTTCGGCACAAGGATCTGCCGTGGAGATGGCAAATTTCTGATACTCATCAAAAGTGATGAGATTGATATTTGACGGTATGTTATTCTTCCTGAATCGTCCGAATATTCTATTTATCAATTTATTCATATCTTCTTATGTATTTTCTTTTCGTATTTTATTGATTAGTTCGGATGTTGAATATACTTCTTCAATGTCCGGCACAATAACCAATTCAGCCGTGAGGCTATTGTTGATTTCTACCTTTGTTCCGTAGATGGTATCTGAGTTCTTGAATACTTTATTTGCGATGGGATAGAAGTCTTCGATATTCTTGATTTCATCCATCTGAAAGACTGCATCCACACATTTCAAAGCATCCACCATAGCGATACGATGGTGTTCAGGTATCATCGGCACTTTGTTCTTATTCCGATTTACAAGGGTGTCGCTATCAACACCCACGATAAGAAAGTCACATTGAGCCTTACACTTTTCAAGATAGCGCAGATGATAGAAGTAAAGCAAATCGAAGCATCCGCTTGTTACTCCTACAACCTTTCCGTCAAAGTCAAGTTTATGTATTTCGTTACGTCTGATTATCATACGATTCAGTTGTGATGGGGGTTTATATTTTGTTTTGGTGTTTGAGTCGTTTGATGGCGTCTTTCTTTGAGTATGCCATGACTTTGTGGCCGTGGATTGAGAACTCGTAGAGCCGATGCGGATCAGGAGGAATGTAGTTGGGAAATTCGGTCTTATCGGTTTTAGGAATGGCATATACCCCTTTCTGTGGGTTGCCTAACGTGGCCGCCATTGCGCCGGCCATCATAAGCATCAGGTTCTTGCGGTTCATTTCTTACGTTTTTTTAGATTTTGTAATTCTTCTTTGAGGAGGTCTATCTGGTAGCCGATAGCGTCCATGAGGCCGATTTGATTCCATAATCCTTCTACCATGAGAGGCTTTACGAATCTGTCTATCTGCAATTGCTCTATCTGGCGTTTCAGACGTTTCTTGGTTTTACGGATTGATGCCATCGTTTACCTCCTTTCCTTGCTCGTGGATGTTGCCGATGACCTCTATATCATCTTGAGGACTTTCAAATGCAGAGAACGGCATATACTCAAGGTCTCCACTATTAAAATCTGCTTTCAGTGGATATTCACAATCGGTGAGCTTGATACATAGACCGCAGTTCTCCCATACGACTATTCCGTGGATAATGCAATCTTGGTCGGGGATTACACCTCCATTTGGGCCTATATCCTCATACTTGAAACAACCCTCTACATTGTCGCCCTCATAGATTTCCTTCTTGTTCACGTCTTTCAATCCGGCGTACTGGCCGACGGTGGATAGGTGAACTTCACTCTGTGCGTGACAATCAATGGCGGAAATATATGCCCTTTCTCCAAAGATTCTTAGATTGCCGTACACCCACTCTCCGTTGTATACGCTCTTGCCCCTGAATTTGATTTCGCGATTCATATCTCAACTCCTTTCGCTTCCATTTCTTTGATTATTCTTTTTGCCGTGAGCAATTCCGAGTACCGTTTGCTCATATCGTCAACCTTAATCTTAGCTACTCTGTGGTCTCTATATGATTCCTGATCGCGGTCGGCAATTTCTCTTATCTCTGCCTCCATAAGTTTTTGATATGCGTCTTTTAGATCATTGAGAGCCTCGGCCATCATTGCCTCCAAACAGGCGTGTGCGGTTGTCCTCATATCTCGACTCCTTTCTTGCACCAACATTCGGGACTGTGCATCATGCCGCCGGCGTTTGTGTTGCTGGCAGGATTTGTGCTTCTGAGCAGTATCTCGTGCCTATTGTCGTGGATGGTGATTGTGTCAAGCCAAATTGTCTCGGCGTTGTCTACATAGTTTTGTCTTTGCTCGCAACCGCAGAATATCACCACGGCTATTATCGCCACGAGGGTGTATAGGTATTTTAGCTTGAGGTTCATTTCAATTCAAGTTTCTGAGGTGAATTTTTAAATGTTATCTCGGGATATAGATAAGACGGCAATTCTTTTGAACGTGACCCATTCGGGAATTTTGGGGCATCTATATTCACAGTCCAACATTCACGTCCCCATTTGCCGTCGTAATGCGGTTTGCAAAGGTAGATATATAAATCTCCCCATTCTTGCCTTGCTATCCATAACTTACGACCGTCGATAGGATTCGATTCGTTGCAGTTATGTTCCTCATCAGGATTAACCTGACATTTCTTAGAATCACAAGACTTGTAATAGTCCTTGTAGTTCTGACAGTCTTTACATTTCATTTACTCATCTGTTTTAGTTTTTCAATATCCTTGTCAAGTTCAGTCATTGCCTTTCTCACATGACTTTTTGCGGTGCGGATTTCCCATGAAGGGAATCGTGTCTCTAAAAGGACATCCAACGTGAGGTCGATGCCTTGCAGAAAGTTCCGGCATTTCTCTGTCTTATCTATGCGCTCTTGGAATGTCATTTCTTTTCATTCTTCAATCGGTGTTATGGTTATCTTTACTCGTTTTGGTTCTGATTCCCAAGTGACTTCGGGGAAAGATGTAGGGTCAAGTTGCAAACTGTGGCTGAAACCCCATATATCACTAAGACGGTCAGGTTTACGCTCATAAAGGGCTAAGTGATGCGGATTAGCACCTCTTGCCACCCAGCCCTCAATCGTCACTTCCTTGGATTCTTCAGGAAGAAATTCAAGGTCATTAGGATGATAACTCTTATGCGGTTGTGCCTTATCAAACCACATAGCTTGTGTAAAATCTTGAAAGACTTCTATTATCTCCCCCGTCTCAATTACCTTTGCTTTCATATCTCTCATTCTTTAAGTTCTATGGCAGGGAGACAGTCTTGACCGCCTCCCTGCGGTTGGTGTCAGTCAGCGTTCGGAATCGTGCCGTGGAGCTTGTAGTCGATAAACTCACGCACCGTACCGTTGTACTCCCATTCAAATCCGATGTCAGGGATGTCATCGGTATCTTTTTCAAGTCAGACATATCGTCATCCTTGAAAATCTCCTCCGTAAATTGAGTTGCGAGTTTCCTTATTTCTTCGTCTGTCATTTCTTCTTTCCTCCGTGTTTCTTAGGTTGGTAATACTTGCAGTCTTTATTTGTCTGCCGGATAACTCCGTAATCAGAGCGAATTACACAAATACAGTCAGTATTGGAGTTGCGCATACAACTTCCGAAAGCGTAGTATCTGCATTTTGATGGGGTTGTCATTCGCTTATGTCTATCGGTTTAAGTGTTAAACTTGCTGGATAGGCGGTATAGAAGCCGTCAAACTTCTCTTCCTCGTGTCCGAAGTCAATGTCGTAGAGCAATCCCTCTACCTCAATGAATACTTCATCCTCACTTGCGGAGAATAGCCGTTCTATCAGTTTTGATTTTTTCATAATCCCAATGTCTTATCTCTTCAAGTTCTGAAAGGTAATACTTTCCTGTGCTATGCTCCATATAGAGGAAATACATATCGTGATAACTCAATCTCCTGTTCGGATCGGCAAGTTCCTCATCGGTCAGATACTTATTTATCATGTGAATCTTCGCAGATGCTCCTTTGCCACTTACGCGCCCGATAGTCTCCATGAAGTGAGGCTTCTCACCGAAGCGTTTCATGCAAAATTCATTGAGGTTCTTCTCGCCCTCTATCCAAATGTAGCTATACATGGTTGTCGGTTTCAGGTGATTCGGGGATTGGCATCCACGCCCTGACGGCATCTTTCTCGTACATATAGTCGTCACCTTCCGCACCGTCCCAGGCTTGATAGCGTTCATTCCATACGGCGGGTTCAACACCTTTCGGGCCATCTATGAGTACATATTCTTCATCTTCTGGTAGTTTGTCGGCTACGCTTCGCCATTGGGATGCGAGTGCTTCTTGCGCTCCGGTGAGGTAGGCTGAATAAACAGCCGCTTCACTGTATAGATTCCCTTCTGAGGTCACTACCGCCTGGCAGTGATCTACGAATTTTGTTGCTTTTTCTTCAAGTGTCATTGTCGTAGGTCGTAGCAGGGTCTTGTAGATTTTACGTTTGTAATTTTCAAGTTCTCTGACAGCTTCAAGTTCGCAGTCCGGCACAAAAGTTTCGAGCGGGATGGTTTCTTTCAGCCATTCGGGGCGCAATTCGGTGATGCACCATTCGTCTTTGTAGACGATCGCCACGAGGATGCTGTCGTAGCTGTGTTCCATGTCATATTCGATGTATTTGCCTTTCGATTTCGTGAGCAGCTCTTCGGGTATATCAAGATGCAAACAGACATCCAGTGTAGATATTCCTTTGAGGGAGCGCCATGCTTTCTGTGGTTCGTCTTGCGTCATGCAGAAGCCTACGGATGTTGAGCCTCCTTTGCCGTCGAAGTTATGGTTGGTGGTGTTAGTGATGGTGACTCCTTGGCTGAGGAGTTTGGCTTCCTCGTGGGAGCAGAATCGGTATAGGTCCATTGTTATTCCTGTTGCTTGAATGTGAGCGTATCGCTGGCGTAGCGGATGGTTTTTTCTCTCGCTATTCTGTAGATGGCTGAGCCGGATAGCTTGCATCTGATGGGTGAAAAGGAGAAGCAGTAGGCGTTGCCGGAGGCTTCTACCGTGACGCTACCGTAAGCTCTGACAACGGTTTCGTCGCATGCCTTGACGGTGGTGTGGCCGTATGCGCTGACTGTGGCATTGCTATTTGCCTCGACCGTGGTGTAGTCGTTTGCCTCAACCATGGATTTGCCGTATGCCTTGACTGTGGAGTTGTCGTATGCGCTGACCAGGGTGTTGTCGTATGCCTCTACAATGGCGTTGTCGTATGCGCTGACCTTGGAGTGATAACGTGCTATTACCGTAGCGTTGCCGGATACATCTACTGTGGCGTTGTTGCATAGAAGATAACCGTCTTCGACATCGGTGTTAAGGTAGATGTTGTTGGAGGTAAACTCTTCGCGATATTCTTCAATGAGGGAAGGTGCCACCACGAATTTTCCGCAAGCCCAGCTGAAGTTGTCTTTTATGACTTGCATTAGTTCTGCAAGGGTGTTTGCTTTGCAGAACTGTTGCAGGTATTCTTCGGCATGGACACCACCGAGCATTTTAGTGTAGTGGACGATTTCTGCTTTTATTTTATTGAATGTGATGACTGGGTCTTTTTCTGTTGTATCCATTGTTTGTGGGTGTTGATGGGGTTTTATTCTCCGTCGCCCTATCCTGTCGGGCGTTCGGGACGACGGAGAGGGTTATCCATTTTCGCGGGGCCGGGAAAATGGTCACTGTACGATTTCCCAGTCTTCAGCGAAGAGGTCGCTGACTGAGGGCACCCATGAATCGGCACGGCCTGTAAGAGTGTTGTAGATGATACACTGTGAGGTGTAGTCGATGTGTCCTGCAGTGGAGAGAATTACATGCTTCGCTGATTTAGGAAGCGAGGTCATATTGGGAATGATCTCAACGGGCGGTGCCTGTGGAATCTGACGGAAGACTATCAGGCCTTTGCCGTTCCAGCCTTTGCGCCGGATCGGCTTGAAAACTTTGAGCGCATGAAGTGCTTGAGAGAAGTCCATGCCGTCAACAGGACTGTAGACTTTCTCGAACTCGCTCTTCGGAGACCATGATCGATAGCCGCCTTTATACTCCACGAGATAGCCGTCTTCTTCAAGAATGGCTGAAATGATCACTCTTCCCAATGCCTTTTCGGCATCAGCGTGTGTCATGGGTTCTGCCATGATTGTCTTTGTTCCTATGTACTGTTTCATTGTTTATTTCTTTTTGAAGTGGGGTGATTGTTTTATTTCTACTATCTTAGCTTTAAGCCGTTTCTCGGCTTCCTGAACGTTAGAGATTTTGACTAACAGTTTCTGACGAGCGGCAATGAGATCGGAATCTGTTGATTCGTCGAAGAACATATTATTTTCCTTATGATAAGCGACATACTTCTCAATCTGCTTTCGGGCTTTTGTAACCTGAGCCTTGGCTGATGTCAGTTTACGGAGATCGGCCGTAAGATTCGGATTATTTCCGAGGCGCTTGTCGTAGTAACTTATAAAGCGTTGTATTCCCACCTTCGGGTATAGACATGTTAACTTGGCTTTTCTCCATTCAACTACCCATTCTCGCCTCTCATAGACTTCGCGTGGAAGGTCGTAGGTAAATAGTTTTACTACATTTCCGGCGTTGTCGGTGTATTGGATAGAAATATTAACCCAGTACTGAATCTCGAGTTCCTTCTCCGCCTGAGCATAGTATCGGGCAAGCTCAATGAAGTCATCTGTTATTTCCTGCGACATAGCTAAGCTACTTGTTTTGATTGGTGATACTTCCGGAGATCATGTTCTCGGATACCGGAACATAGCGCTTCGCACCATTTGCGGGCTATCGTCACTTCCACAGCATTGCCGATGAATTTCTTCTGGTCAGCCTGCGTGCCTATCAGTACGTAGTCTTTCGGAAATCCCATTATCAGCTTCAATTCGTCAATCATGAGCATACGCATCTTGATGTCAACGACACAGTAAAGCGCCATGAACTCCTTTATCTTGACTGTCATGGGAGAGTCGGTGTCGTAGATCTCGATGGCTACGTTTCCAGATTCCGTGACTATCAGATACGGTGGTCGTTTGTCCATTCGGGCAATCAAAGTGAAGCATGGGTCTTCAATGGAGGATCCGGGAGAAGCGAACTGAGGATTCATCAGGAACCGGTCGCACGTTATAAGCTTCTGCTTGGGATTGGTGGTGACGCATCCGGAGACAGTGTCTACTGATGTGGGAATACCATTGCCATACTGGTTGTCAAGGAAACATGGCTTGACTATGGCCAACCGGTCTTTACAGGTCAGTGTCGGTGCCGGATCATCTATCCCTCGATTATAACCGTTGCCGTAATGTACGGAGACAAAGGCATGGTGGTCAATGGTGGTGACCGTGCCGGCCGGTTCCTCGACTGATATGCTTTTTCCTTCCGGACTTCCTCCGAATTGTTTTGACAGAAAACAAACCTTTGTCAATCCAAGACGATTCTGTGTCGATACTGTCGGACAAGGTTCATCCACTGAGGGTGGAATATACTTACCGTTACGGTTCATAGAATTGTATTTCAGAAGGAACGAATCCTTACCTCCCGCCACAAACTTTATCAGTCCGGCATAGATCCTTTCAAGAGTCTTTTCTGCCAAGGGTTTCTTTCGTCCGAAGATGCTCTCGCCCTCGTTAGAGAAGTCGAGCACCTCGCGAACCGGTTTCCACGGTTGGAGATCGGAAGTAAATAGAGAATCAGATGATCCACCTTTGCAGTGAGTCGGCTCAGGAAATACAATTGGCAACCCTTTCTTTGCGAAGATCCCGAAGAATCGTTTCCGTGAGGTATAGGCTCCGTAATCTGCGGCATTGAGAATCCGGCGGTCGAAGTTGTAGCCATACTTTTGCACATTACGGATCCATTTGAGATAGCAACGGCCTTTGTCTTTGGAGAGCGGTTTGCCGTTTGAATCCACATCTCCCCAGCTCATGAACTCCTCGACGTTCTCGATCTGAATGTAATCGGGATTGAGAGACTCGATGTAGCGGAAGAGGTGTTCCGCGAGGGTCCGGCTGTCAGCGTCACGGGGCTGGCCGCCTTTTGCACGGCTGAAGTTGGTGCATTCGAGGGAGGCCCATAGGACTGTGAGAGCTCCGGGATTCTCGGCGCGCTGATGGCGGAGATGGCATATGATAGGTGACAGTTCAAGCGTGCGGATGTCCTCTGTGAAGTGCATTGCATCCGGATGATTGGAGGCATGTGAGGCTATGGCTTTAGCATCGTGATTGACACATGCAATAACCTTGGCACATTCGTCACCGTCAAGACGGGCGGTGTTGATACCAGTGGACGTGCCACCGGCACCGCAGAACAGATCTATGTATAGCAGGTTGATCATTACTTTTGATGTGTCTCGTGAAACTTCTTAAGATACTCTCGGATGCCGTCGGCAGCTTGCCGGCAGACATGCCCAAGCGAGGCTCTGTTGTTCTGTTGTCATTACTGTTCGGGTTTTATTAATTCAAGTTGACAGAATCTGTAAATTTTTCCTTTAATGGATGCAGTATCCGGCTCATAATAAATGCCTATCCTATCAATGACATCTTCTAAGCCTGCATATTCTCCGGTAAGAATGAGCACTCTGTCTCCTACCTTTAATTGAGGGGAATTTGCGACATGATACCCATAGGCTCCTATAAGCAATTCCCTAAGATAGTTATCGTGACAGATTTCATAGAGCCTTCTCTTCATCTGTCGCTCCCACGGTGAGAGAGATTCCCAGCGTTGCTTTTGCGACATTGTCTGATAGTCGTCATACCTGTCAGGACGTTCCCATAGTTGGATATCTTCCTCTCTGTAACGATTCGTTTCAGGCCCTACCAATATTTCGTAAATAGGACCTCTATCATCAATGAATCTGTCTTGGATTTCCCCTATCCATCCTTTATACTCACATTCCTTTGTAATCACAACTTTCTGCATACGCCAGAATTTGTATTCCTTTTCTTTTCTGGTCATTTGTCGGAGGATTTGATGTTAAATACTTCAAGCATATAGGAGAGTCTTTCTTTAGTGGCTGTTATCACACAACCATCAGGTAGCTTTACTATATGCAATTTTTTCTTTCTGATCAATTGAGCTTCGAGAGCCTTCATCCGGGAGAGACTGTCAGTGTCACTCTCGTTGTCCTTAGCTTTCCAATAGTATTGACCTGTACGTTTATATTGGGATTTGAGGCTCATTTCTTACGGTGTTTGAGGTTGGAGAATATGAGATAGCTCACAACAATCACTAAGATCGGGAGCAGATATATCATAAATTCTTTCATTTATTCATACTTTTTAAGGTTAATCCTAAACGTATACTGCAATGGCAGCCACTCTTTAGCTATCAGCCAAGTGAAATCCTTTTGGATAGTCCAATTTCTCGGCTTAGGTCTACATGAAGTGAGCTTACCTTCAAGTGGCTTTAATCCTTTGTCATGCAATTCACAGAATCCGTCAGAAGTGCGGAATGTACACCACCCATCTTCACTTTGACGAGGCTGGATCATCAGAATTGGTTCTTTAGTCAATCCCAATAACATGCCAGGCACCCATTGCGTAATTGCGAGACGGCTTCCAAATCCGGATTTAATAAGAGCTTCTATATCTTCAGGTGTACCCAAACATGGAGTTTTACAGGCATCCTTACACTTCTCACAAGAACATTCAGATGGAAAAACCCCAGAAAGATTCATAATCCTTTTAGCTGAGTACGTGTAGTCTGTTACAGTTCCATTCATCTCTCACCTCCTTCAGATTTAGAAAGCTCCTTGATAAGAGCTTTTGCACATTCCACGGCTCTCATGGCGATATACTCAGGAGAGTTGGATGATGACCTGGTGGCAAGTAAACCTTGCATGGCCACCAATGACGCCTCAAAGAGCATACTGTCAACGGGCACCACTGTTTTGTCTAAATAAGTTTTCATTCTGATTTACGCTATAAGATATTCTTCAATTTCCGTTTCAATTTTCTCTACCAATTCCCTCTTCAATGATTCAGACATCTGCGGTTCTGAATGTTTCAGATATACTCTTACTACTACATCTGAGAAACTTTTCTCATCTGAGATGCAACACTCATCATAATGCACATGAACATTACCTGATAGCAGACATATAAGATCAATCTGATAGTCATTGTCTTCATGGAAAATATCTATACTTCCAATCTCATGATCAGTCAGGAAAGTTACGGCTTCATCCTGACCCTGTGATATCATGCTCATCACTACTGATTCCGGAAGGTGATCAATTATTGTCGGAATTTCTTTCATGATTGATTTCTCTGTGATTATAACTGTCACCGGCAATATAAAGACAGATGATAATTAACGAAAGCAATACTATGCTAATGACAAGGATAATATGAATTATGGATATCTTGGAAGTTTCCTTTTTGAAACTTTGAGAGCCTCTTATAGCTCGTTTTCCCCCTGAATTGAGTAAGGGTATGTGTAGCCCATAATAAGGGCTGATTTCAACTAATTTCATATGTGTGTACTTTGAGATGGTTTGATGGTGTAAAGTTAATAAAAATATTTAAAATATAAATACTTTTATCAAATTATTTATCTACATAACAATATTTTAAAAAGGATCATCATTCAAAGGCTTAAACTGATTGTCATCAGGGAGCAACAGGCCGCCTTTCATACTTTTCATCTCTTCCGGCGGTATCGGGAAGAAGAGTGTGTTTTCAGGTTTGAATCCACAGATGAATTCACCTGTGCCTATATTTCGTCCTTTTCCGATGATAACCATTGATGTTCCCTCTGTCGGCACTCCGTCAAATGGAGCCGGATAGCTTTTGTTGGTCCGGTGTAGCAGAAGCACATTATCTGCTGCTTCTGCTATCTGGCCTGAATCACGTAATCTCGCCATCGTTGGAATGTCACCAAAGTCATTCCTGTTCAACTGCGAGATGGCTATGATCCATATTCCAAGTTCCTTGGCGAGATTCTTAAGCCGTCTTGCACATTCAGCTCTAAGTTGCTCGATATTCAATCCTGATTGCTTGGCATTGAGCAACTGAAGATAGTCAACCACAGCTCCCTTTATGCCATACTTGAATTTCAACTGCCTGATAGAGTTGAGAATTGAATCGAGACTCAGCGTTGACCTGTCGTCAAAATACATTTTCCCGGTATCGAAACTCTCCATCACGGAATCGATATGATAAATCTGGTCAATACTCAACCTATTGAACAGTATGTCTGAGGCACTGATGCCAGTCTTCATCGAAGCAATTCTTGCAGTAAGTTGCACCGGGTCCATCTCCATCGAATAGAAGCCAACCCCGTCGCCATGTTCTATGGCCGAGATTGAGAGAGCAGTTGCAAATGAGGTCTTTCCTTTTGATGACTCGGCACCTATCACTATCAAATCTGTCCCACATAGACCTCCGTTTCGGTCAAGCTCGGGAAATCCTGTCGGGGTGCCGTAGGTCTCTCCGTCTGCAAGATCCCTGTTGAGCAACATCCGCTCCTGCAACTGTTTGTAAGAATCCTTGAGTGTGATCACATCACTGTTGCTGTCTTCGAAAAGCGAATCTATCTTTTCTTTTGCAGAGGAATGTATGGAAATAACCGGTTCAGTCTTATCAGCCGCTTTGTTCATAAGCTCATAACCGATTATCCACAGCTTCCTTCGGTAGGCTATATCCCGCAGTATCAGGGCATGACTCCTCAGGTCAAACACCTTCATACTCTCAACAGCAAGTTTTATAATCTCACTCCTGGATATGGTAGACCCATTTTTCTCAAGCTGATCCGACACAAGCAGCATATCAGGGCTATCGCCATGGTTATATACCTGCATGATAGCCAAGTATATTTCACGATAAACTGAGTTATGGAAGCAATCTTCCGAGAGAATATCAAGCGTGTCAACAATAGATTGATACGATGTGAGCAGAGTGGCTATTGTGGTTTCCTCGAACTCCGGACTATGGATCAGACCACCATCGTTCTCAACCTGATACTCAACTCCATTCTCATTTGCTTTATTCATTCTTCATCCATTTTAGAAGTGTTCTGTATAGTGAGAAATACTTGGCTATCAAGTCTTCCCGTTCGTTTATATCCCTGATAGTGTTGAATACTTTCCCGGAATCATACAAGCTGAAGATATTCTCAAACTCATCTTCACTCATTGGCACCAATCCATATGCAACATTAGGAGCCGATTTAGAGATCCAATTACAGAACTTGCTGAATTTCTCCGACTTGGCATTAGCAGCATATTGACCGAGCAGCTCAATAGGATTGATTTTTGTGAAGAACCGGAAAGCAACGTTGAAATATCTCTTGAATCCGTTTACATCAGCTACAGAATCCATCTTAGCGTTGGCTATAACATGATTCCTGAATGATGGTAGATAGTCAAGAACTGATTCAATGCCGTGTTTCTTCCGCATCTGGTCTTCCCATTGCTGATGTTTACCATCTACGACTTCCTGCAAGAGGGCATCGAAACGTTCAAGCTCGATTTCCTCGCGCGTGCGTGAAGAAGAATATTTATTATTAATATCAGTTTCTTTGGGGATATATTCTTTAGGGGGTATGGGGGATCTTTCTTTAAGGGGGTTTTCTTGATATGTTTCTATTTGTGTTTCTATTTGTGTTTCTATTTGTGTTTCTATTTGTGTTTCTGTGGGAAACATATTCAGGTTTAGACACTTTATCAGATAGGTGGGTGTCTCTTTTCTGGATCCTACTGAAAAATCTATCAGACCACGCTGTTTGAGCCTATTTCTTGACTCTCCAATTTGCTTGCGAGTGATAGATAGATGAAACTCTATATCCCTCGTCTGAAGTTGGAATGGGTTGTGCCATCCCCTTAGCCCGCATTGATACAACAGATAGTGATAAACTGTCGTATCAATGGGGCTGAATGGCATAAAACCGTTCTGTTTCCAGAACTCATTTATTAACTCTTTGTAAGGCATGATTTCTTGTCAGTCAGTTCCAGTTGAAATGTTCTATGCACAGGGCGGTGAAAGAACTGTCCATATCTTCAGTGAACCATATCTTCTCACTTAGGTGATCACGCCAATGTGTGAATCCGTCCCGCTCTATCTGCCACCACCCTATCACGTATTTTTGTTCCGGAGGGTGTATGATGGTTATGCCGTATTTGTCGGCTATGACTTCGTGATTTGCCATTTATCGTACTTTTTGGTTTGATGGTGTAAAGTTATAAGTTTTATTTGAGAAAATTCAATATAAAACATTATTTAACAAATTGCCACACAGATTTTTACAATAATTCTTCAAGCCAAAACTCAATCCTCGGATTCTTCTTGTCGATGAGCTTCCTGGCGTGGATCTCAGCACAAAGACGGTCGTTCTTAATTGCTCCACAGGTTTGAAGGCAATCAAGTAAAACTTTCATGGCATTGTCAAGATCAGGGCGATCACTTGCGAAAAACACATCTACTGTAAGTTTGAACCTCTTGCAGATACCCTTCTTGCGAAGGGTACACTGCATAAAGAAGTCCATCTCGTATTTCTTGGTGGCCTCTGTTTTCCCGAGCGAGCTATGTCCTTTATTCATGATGATCTTGTAGGAATTGCTCTTACTTGGAGGCTGTCCGAGTATAGTCTGTTTTGCGTATATCATGCTTAGTCCTCGTAATATGCCTCTGAAAACTGTTTGGGTATGAATCCTCCGACATTGATTATCTTCGATTCCTCGATAAACGACATGATATGTCTCTTCACAAACTCGTTATCAGGATTATCCAGAGATTTCTGATAACGTTCCTCCTGACGGTCTCTGAGATATTTTTCGATAATGAGATTAGCCCTGACCGCGCTGAATGTCTGCACTATGAAAGTCTGGTTATACTCCTCATCTTCCTCATCTTCGATTCTTGAGATAATCTTGGCTCCTATCTGATAGAATTTCAGTTTGAGAGGATCATCATCACTATCGTCCATATCATCATCGTTCTCTTCAATCTTGCTGTCAAGGTACTGTTCAATTGATATCTCATCATTCAGATATGCCACATCAAGCTCGATGTTGCGTTTGCGGATAGATTTGAGTTTATCCACAAGAATTACGCAATAATCCAATTGCTTAAGTTCAACGATTATGTATCTACCAAAATAATTAAGCTCCACATAATCATTAAGAATATCCATTGCATTCTTGATGCCGGTGGCATACAGGAGGAATGAGTGTTTCCTTCCGTCAATAGCCACAACGGCACGGAATGGATACATACTTGTATTCTCGCATTCAACACACATCCTCTTCTGGTTGGAGACCTCAATCTCAGTGATACTACCATCATCGAGGAAGAATCGTATCTCGGAAAGAACATCATTGCTAATGTAGATGCCTCGGTCAAAGAGAATCTGACTACGTTCAATTACCATTGTCTTTCCGGTATCGCTGTCAACCACATTCTCATTCCAGTGTTTCATAACACGTTCAACCGTGTATTTACCAAGCATCTTCTCAGGATCGGATGTCTTGAATCTTATCTCGTTTTTCCTTGTCTCAATCATTTTCTTTCTTCATTAGTGCCGGATGGTTGAGTGTATTGGTCGGTGTGTATTTCTCCTGTCTGTAAAGTTCTCTCATGCATTCGAGCACATCTCCCCTTACATTGGCCACTATCTCATTCTCAGTGGCAATCAGAGGTCTTATATTGCAGGATTCCTTTTCGGTAATCACACTCTCCACTCTCGTCTCAACATACGGCATAAGTTTCTTTTGATCTTCTGTCATAAATATAGTCTCGCTCTTTGTGCCTCCATCTCCATTTGCTCTACAAGCCTGTGTTCATCCGGAGAAGGAATGTAGACACCGGCCACATCAGCGGCCCAATTGCGGAATCGCTCTATGGCCAGTGTCATCTGTTCTGTGTCAAGTTCGGAAGATGATCTCAGCACCTTCCTCTCTGTTCCTGTTATCACATCCGTTACTCTTCTTACGAAAAGATCCGGATTGCACGTTTCCTTGAAATACCAGTCTTTGACCTCATCCAACCTATACCCGGTCTGCAAGCCGAAATATCCGAGAGCAGCATGCAGGTATGCGTTCTGACGCAGAGTGCGCTGAGGCTTCTTCTCCGTCAGCTCCACAATACATTTCTTCTTGAAGAGCATATTGCATCTCTTCTTGAAGTTCTCTGCCTGAAGGTCGTTTGTAAGGTCGTAAAGCATAGGTGAAGTATTTAGAATGGATTGTCGCCATTCTCACCAAAAGGAGCTCTTGGAGGCTGCGTGGCCACGTTTTGTCCGTAAGGTGATGATGGATAAGAAGAATTGTATTGAGGCGATTGTTGAGGCTGTTGCATTATTGGTTGTTGATATTGTTGAGGAGACTGTGCCATAGGTTGCTGTGCCTGTGCCTCGGCCATCTGTTGGTATGCCTCCTGCTGAACCTGATAGTTCTGCTTGTCAGGAACGATACTGAACGGATTGACATCGGTGAGATAATCTTTCTTACCGTCTTTCTCATAGGCTCGGCCTCTTACATCGAAACTGATATTCACTATTTCCCCAACCTTGATTTTGTCAAGCTGTTGACACTTCTCATTCATGAAGCTGAACTTCGGAGTATTCAGCTCATCAAAAGATGGCTCACCGGTGTACGGGTCAAATTTACGAACCATTATCACTACATCTCGCTTGACAAACTGATTGCCTGATTTTGCAATTATGCTTTGGGAGGGTCCGATATTCAGAACCCTCCCGGTTATCTTATACGCCATTATGCTGATTGTTTAAATAATAACTTTGCTAATTTATTCGGGTCCGTAGGCTGTCCGCTCCATCCTTCAGGATTCACGCCACCAAAGATACGCTTATCCTGTATCAGACCCATCTTTTTCCTTTCTATGAGCCATGGAATGAAGCTTTCGAGCATATCCCGGATTTTCCTTCCGCTCTCCTCATGGTTGTAGGTATATGTCTCTTGATATATGGCTTTGGCTTTGAGCGGTTCTCCCTTCTTTTGATATGCCCATTCCACCACATAATAGGTGAAGCTCTCAACCTCAGTTGTGTCTCCGGCCTCTATCACACACCAGGGATAGACGTGTCTTTGCCAACCTTGCTCAAACTTTCCCCAAGAGTATTTTCCGGTAGTCTTGATGTCATACATCAGATTGCCAACCCACTCATCGATGAAGCCGTAAAGCAATACTGTGCCGAATGATGTCTCCATTGTGGCATTGGCATAATACTGAGTCAATGAACCGGAAAAGTAATATGCTGTCTCTTTGCAAAGGGCCACATCAAAATCAAAGGTGAAACCGTCAATCTCCGAACGTATTATCTTGTTGCCTGATGCATTAGCTGTTGAATAGATGATGCAATCCTTATTCTTTGATTTACGATTCTCGATAAGACAGTCAACTATCTCGTTGAAAGCAGTACCTTTGGCGGCGGCTTCTCCATATCTTCCATCCACACGGTTGATGGAATCAAGAAGGTCACACTCAAGCTTCACATACATCTCATCCGGAGTAAGCTTGTAATCTCCGATATCTCGGTCAAGATACTCACCACGCTCATGGGCCGCCTCAGTGACTTTGTTCCAGTCCTCCTCTGCTACCAATTCGTAGTCGAGGAGGCTCTGGAATGCTATGAGCAGTGATGGGTAGACCCTATAATCAGGCTGCTGCTCCATCTTCATATTTCTTGGTGAGTTTGTTATATTTGAGACCAAGATTGCTTGCCTTGTCGGCTATGGCACGGCTTGCGAGAGCCTTCGAATTATAAACATGGTCAAGACCGAGAACCCATTCCACGAAGTTGTTGGCATCTTCCGCTGTCTTCACATCCTCCACATTACTGTAGATGAGAGTCTTCAACTCGTCAAGCTTACGGTTGTTCTCCACACTCTCACTGATACGGTGACGATAGTTCTTTATTACATTACCAAAGAAATTGTTGTCACCGACAATCTCCTTTTTCTCATTGATAAGCACAGGAATAGGAATCACTCCAGGCATATCGCAGGTATTCTTTGCATAGAATCTGTCAGTTGGCGTGAATGAGATTGTACGTATATTGCCGTTCATCTCCATGTATCCTACAAGGTCAAGTTCCTTCATGAGGTCATTTGTTGAGGAACCGCCAACCTCCGGCCTTATCACAGTCTCATCTCCTCTACTCTCCTCCTTGTCATGGCCTACGAAGATTACATTCTTGCCAAGGGTGGTGACACTCTTGATAAAGTCTATGAACATCTGCTTACGCTTGCCATATCCTTTGAGCGAAAGACTTCCGTCGCGGTTAAGCTCTATCTTCTTCCCGGAAGCCGTGCGCTTGATGTATTCCTCCATGTAGCTGAGCATCTTTCCAACTGTGTCGATGATGACTGTCTCTATGGCCGGCTCCTGCTTCACCTCTGCCATAGCCTCAACAATCTCCTCCCACTTTGTCACCTGAAGGGTGGGTATCTGATGGGCACCGTTTATGCGCATAACGCCACCGTCTGTGTCGATCATTACAGCATTGGGTGCGCTACAAGCGAGGGTTGACTTTCCCGAACCGGGGGATCCGTATACCATGGCAACAATGCCGGGTTTTGCTACAAGTTCTGATGGTTTCTTGAATAAACTCATTGTCTTTTGATTTAGATGGTTGATATTTAGTGCCTTTTATCTATTCTTTTCATTTCTCTCTGGAGCTGCTCGAAAAGCACGAAGCTGATTATGAGAAGTATCACAGAGAATGGTTTAACCCCAACTGTCACGAAGATAGAGGAATGAGTACCGAAAAGCCAGATCACTCCCAATACTCCGGTTATCACTGATGTCAAAAGCAGTGCGAAGATCCTGATGATGTCTGTTATCATACGGCTGCCCTCCTTCCCGGTTTCACTTTTTTGTAGTTGAGACATTCAAATACTTTGTCGAGGTCGTATATGATCACTCTTCCAAAATCCGACAGAGTGGCCTGTGCAAGCACTCCTGCCCTACGCCAATTGCCAATCGTCTTCTCTGTCACACCGAGCTTCTCGGCGAGGGCTTTATTACCACGAATTATTATCCTATCCATAATCAATCGAATAAATGGTTTCTGTTGGCATAGGTTATGAACTCCGCCTGACTATGAATACCAAGCTTCCTGAATGACGCCTTGATATGGTTTCTCACGGTGTTTCCAGACAGGTAAAGGTTGTCTGCAATCCGGTCAATGCTCTCGTTCTGATAGTAGAGCTTCATGACCCTCAACTCAGCATCAGAAAGTGTGGAGTTGAACCTTGGCATACAGATGACATTCTCATACTTGCACTCCCCTCTGAGAGGACATACAATCTTCTCGAAGTTGAACACTCCATCTGAATCGTCATGATCCTTGGTGTCAAGTTCACCGAAATTGCATTTCAGGAATCTGCGGACACGAAGGAAGTTGTAATACGTGCAGTTGAGGCTACTCTTGGCATAGCATTCGTTCAGAGCTTTCATGGCTTCCGGATAGTAGGTCTCTATCCTACCGAGGATCTCCTCTATGAGGGGATGATCCTTTTCTGTGACTTCCTCGGTTCTTCCATCTTGCAGACAGAAAAGCTTGTCGTCACAAATGTAAAATTCTCTCTTGTTCATTGTGTGTACTTTTATCTTGATGGCTTGACAGCGCTTATTTTGCAAATAGATTATCCACCGGAATACCGGTGATCTCAGAGAGAATCTTAAGGTGTCTCTCATCACGAGGTTTAATCTCGTAGGCAAGCCAGCTTCTTGCAGTTGAAAACGGTACTCCACATTTTGTGGAAACCTCTATAATCAGATTCTTCCTCGGAGCAATCTGCTTGGAATCAGGAAGCCTGTTAAAGTAGTCCCGTAAGGTTATTTTACCTTCAGGCTCCGGAATGATGTTGGATAAATCAATACTTTTCATTACTTTTGTACTGGAGTTTAATTTTATGATGCAAAGTTAGTAATATGTTTTGATATATCAGTGATATTGATGATATATTATTAATATATTAACAATAATTAACATTATGTTCCAATATAAAGCTTTCCGGAAAGAGGTTGGAATTTCTCAAATTGATCTTGCTAAGTTATTAGGGTGTGGCCAACCCAATATCTCAGCAATGGAACGTACTAATAGAAATTTGGAAGCAGAACAAGAAAAAATTCTCAGGAGTAAATATGGGGACGATATAATTAATCGATATTCTTCATTCGAGCCAGAGCATATTGATGATGCGGACTATGTTCCACTACTTCCTGTGGAGGCAATGGCAGGCACTTTACAAGGTTTGTCGCAGGGAATAGAGCTGGCTGGATGTCAAAAAATTAAATCCCCTGTAAAGGGCGCTGACTGGGCAATTGTTATTTCTGGAGACAGCAT
>JAAUYS010000169.1 GCA_014804995.1 Clostridia bacterium | reverse complement strand
AGGGCTACGTAGTAGTAGCTCCCAACCGTCGCGGTCTCCCCGGCTTCGGCACTGAATGGAATGCTCAGATCTCCGGTGACTACGGCGGTCAGAACATGAAGGACTATCTCAGCGCCATTGACGATGTGAAGAAGGAGGCCTACATTGACGCCGACCATATCGGCGCCGTAGGTGCAAGTTACGGTGGATTCTCAGTATACTGGCTCGCCGGTAACCATGACAATCGTTTCGCATGCTTCATTGCCCACGCCGGTATCTTCAATACCGAGACACAGTATCTCGAAACCGAAGAAATGTGGTTTGCCAACTGGGACCTCGGCGGCCCCTTCTGGGATAAGACCAACGCCGTGGCACAGCGCTCGTTTGCCAACTCACCCCACCGCTTCATTGACAAGTGGAATACCCCCATCCTCATCACCCACGGTGAGTATGACTTCCGCATCCTTGCCTCACAGGGCATGATGGCCTTCAATGCAGCCCGTCTGCGTGGTGTACCCGCCGAGATGCTCATCTTCCCCGACGAAAACCACTGGATTCTCAAGCCCCAGAACGCCATCATGTGGCAGCGCGTCTTCTTCCGCTGGCTCGACCAGTGGCTCAAGCCCGACCAGTCAACCCCCGCTACCCCCGCCGAATAACCCATCTCCCCTAAACATATCTTTTCAGGCCGTGAGTCACCTCCTCTGATTCACGGCCTGATTTTAGATAGTAGCAAAACTATAGTAGTTACGAATTTAAACAGTCTTTTAAGAATGATGAATTTATTAAATCATGGCAGATAATGAATATTTAAAGTCTCTAAATATAGAGAAGAATATATTTGAATTAAAAGAAGATACTGATGTGAGATTCATTATTTGGCTTGCTGCCCCTGGTAGTGGAGCTGGTAGATTTAGGTTTCCAGCAGGAACTAAATTTTTTCCAACCGGGCCTATGAATGATGACACTTTGTATATTAAATTAGGGTAATTATATACAAATCTACACTTAGCTGATTTCGGAACAAAGATACTAAAAAGAGCGAGATCTAAGTCTCGCTCTTTTTATGTTTTTTTCTTAATTAGGATTAACTTCCTTGTTCCATCGGTTCTATATCGAAAGTGTTAGTCACATCGTTGAAGTAGTAGTATTTACCTTTCTCCAAAGATAATTTAGACAGATCAATTCTAATAATAGATCCTGATTTTCGAGTTATTTGCACTTCTAATCGGCTTGCGCTATCAAACATATCTCTCTTGGTTTTTGTGACAAATAGATAATATACGTCATTAGTGCTATTTAAATAACGCTTCTCTGAAACTTTATCAAAATAGTATGCCTCAATGCTACTTACATTTTTCGCGTCAAAGAGCAGTAAAAAACAATCATATTTGGCATTAAGAGTAACAGTTTTAGTTTCGTTAGAAATTGCTATGGTTTCGTCAAAAGATAACCATACTGAATCACAAGCGCATCCGGGAGGCGTAGATAACACAGGAACGGATGTACCTTTTACATAGTAAGTATCTACTGGTAGTCTTACACCATCATTAGAACCCCACCATCCAGTGATTTCTTTTATAAATTGATCGGCCTTTTCAGTATCTTTTTTGCTGAAAAAATCCAATGTATATTTTCGCGGAGTAATTTTCTTCGTTTTAATATATGTGTCATAGAACATAGAGTAAACATCTTCACTTGCCCGTGACATACTACCTGACTCCATGAGCGAATAATCTAAATGAATGACCACCTCTTCTTGCTCCATACTTGGTTCACTCTCAGAGTTTTCTCCACACGCAGAAAGGAGTAATGAGAATACCCCCATAGTCATACACGTTAAAAAGTAGGGCGTTTTGAATGTGCTAATAGCTCGCTTTTTGCCAAGCAATTTTGTGCTCATAATGATAAGTTATTGGTTGTTTTGCAATATTGCCTTGTATTGCCACCACCAATAAAAAAAGTGGTGGGCTTTTGCATCCTGTACGATTCAGAGGCACTGCCATGCCCACACAACATACAGAGACACTAAGCCCACCAAGCAAGCCATACCCACGAATGGGTACGACAAGACTGTGGGCGTTTAGCGCTTTGTCCCCGTTGTGTTGAAAATTGGCAGTTTTCTGAATCGAGTACAATAGCATTAAACGCTATGCGTTCACAAAAATGTAACGTGATGCCTCTCTTGGCTATCACACCGCAAAATTAGTGTAATTATTTAATACGTGCAATTTATTATACGCTACTATATATCCATGCAAAAAATTATACTTAACTTTGCCTCGCTTTTAGTAGTCAACTAATGAATATTGTAAAATGTTAGAGAGGCTTAACCGATTAAGATACTCACTTGCCCATTGGATATATAGCCTTACATTCCAAAGAAATTGTGGATGTGTGCTAATATGTGTGGGATATATTGCGCTTTTGATGTGGTTCGCTCATCTCGAAACAATTTATGTCATGATGTCAGATTCGTTTGATAAAACAAATACTCACCCACTTATAGTTCAACACGCGCGATTTTTGACTTTTCTAACTAATTGGGGTCTATTGTTGTTACTATTTATAGATTTATATTTAGCAGGTAAGATTGACAATCCTAAGGTTGTTACAGCTATAAATGTATTTGGAGTATTAGCGATCATTATAACTTTTGGATGTGCTGCTGGATGTGTTTTAGATGCTGAGACTGTTAAGACGTTAGGCGTTTTTGCTAATGCTCAGATATCAATGATATCACTGTCCTTTTTTGCGCTCATACTTTGCTATTTGAAATACTTATCCATTAAACCTCAAAAATAAATATGATATACGCAATCCTTACACTTGCACTTATTATCTCAATATACGCTTTAGGCAATTACATGTTATACACTTTGCCTATTGTGGAAGCTGGACCTACGTTGAACATTCGGGCTACTGGATTTAAAAAGATACCTCAAAGATTAAATTCGGCCTATATAAAACAGAAAGATGGTAATTCTTATAAGTACCGACGATTCGTTATACAAGGAGGATGTATGATTCCTGTAGGTCTGCATCCAAACAAGATAATCTCTGTCAAAATGTTTGGACCTTCTTTTGATAAATCTAATTTAAAAGAAGGAGATATTTCCATTATTTTCATTAACGATGAAAAATTTCATGGGTATAAGATTCGCAGAATAGAGAGTGTGGCGAATGAAGTCGCTAATACATATTATTATGACAATGATGGGCAGAAGAAAAACTCATCCGCACCACATTCAATAAATAGTATCATAGGAGTCGTAGATAAGCAAGAAGAGCTTATTTAAAAATTGAAAATAGCGCAACCTACAATGTTGTGCTATTTTTTTCGTCACTGCTATCATCCCCCATCATTGCCTTTAGCAACTCGTCGAAATCCTCTTTGGGTATCTCAATAGAAAGGTTGAGCCTCATGTTTTGAAGCTCCTCCTGCGGGATGAATGTAATCTCCTCGCCCTTTTTGAGCGATTTCAACGGTTTCTTCTTAGCCATGCTGTCTATGCAATGTTATGCAAAAGTAGCTCAAATCTTTCAGTATCGCTATATTTTCGTGTGTTAAATCTGAAAACGAACTCATCTACATAGCGTTGCAGATGCTTCTTGCTCACCTTATAGTATGTTCCGAAGATCATACGCTTAAAGTGAGACCATACATTCTCAATGCCATTAGTGCTGACTTCTATACACTCACCATAACCTGTGATTATGGTCTCTCCATAGAAGCTGCGCCCATGATCTACTGAGAACTGCCTGTAATCCTTATCAAGACCACTATACTCCCATCCATCGGTAAACACGTTGCTGTCTTTCTCTATATACTGTGAGATTAATGGCTTTAAAGTTGACGCTTTGGTGTTTGGCACAACCATTGCAGATACATGGCCATTACGCTGCAACATTCCGAAAACAGGCACTTTATCCTTGAAGCTACGACCTTGGCACTTCTCTACCTTCTTGTCCTTATGGCGATTCTTATTCTTGCCACCGACAAAGGTCTCATCTATTTCCACATCGCCAGATACTTGTTGCTTGTTCTGAGATTCCATAAAAGCACGAATCTTATGTAGCATATTCCATGCAGTCTTTTGTGTCACACCGAGATCTCTTGCGAGCTGACAAGAAGAGATGCCACGCTTATGAGACATGAATAGAAAGATGGCGAACACCCAAGTGCGCAGCGAGAGTTTGGTGCTTGCAAACGCTGTCCCTGTCTTGACATCGAAATACTTTCCAGTGTTACGGCACTTGTATTTACCGTTAGCGCATTTATACACTTTTGAGGACGAATCGAAAGGCGAGACCACGGTATCGCCCCATCTCAGTTTCTCCAAGTATTTCACGCAGCTTTCCTCGTCGGGGAAGTTCAACATGAAGTTAAGTATTCCATCTTTCGGCTTCATAGTCGGAGGATTTTTGTATCTTTGCTGCAAGATACGAAGTGCGGAGGATCTATCCAAATAATTGGTCTGTATTCTTCGCCATTATGTTGTATAACATGCTTTGTGTCGGATTGTATATAACTGCCTAAATTAGATAGTAATAGGGAATATCTTTTCCAACAGATATATGAACAGGAATCCAAGAATTATAAAGATAAAATAATCGGACATTCATTCTTCATTACAGAAGAAGAAATTAAGATATGGAATCTTAATTTTATTGAAGGAAGTAGAGATCGCATGCTCGAAATTCTACAATTGATTCGTAAATCTAATTTTACAAGGTAGGTAGAACGGATTGTCGTATTAGGATGTGTCAAAATTACAGGTAAATTCACTAAGGTGTATATTTTATCTTCGGAGTGAGGAGATATGTTTATTTTGACACATCTTCATTGTTTATCTCTTTTGATTCTTGGGCTATTATTTATAACTTTGTGGATAATAATGTATCAGAATTTGAGATCAGAATATGAAGAAGCGTGTTGAGTTTAGTGCGTTCGCAGTGATTATGACGATATTGACGTTTGTAATGCTTGCAGGTATATGTCTGTGGCAGTATAATAAGAGTGGCATGGGAGCTGAATGTTGGGTTCTCATTGTGTGCATAGTGGTGTGGGGCTTAGCCTGTCTGTTTTATGCCCCATGTTCGATAGAGTTGAATGATGGGTATCTTTCAATCCATAGACCTGTACGGACAAAGAAGATACCTCTTTCAGATGTAGCCTCGGTACGGGCTTGCCCTCCTACGATGGCTGCAAGAAGAATATGTGGTAGCGGCGGTTGCTTCGGATATTGGGGATGGTTCTCAGAGCGAGACCTCGGCAAGTATTTCGCCTACTATGGTAAATCGTCAGACTGTTTTCTTGTAGTACTTAAGAATGGCAAACTGTATATGCTGGGGTGTAAGGATGCTTCCGAAATGGGGGCTGCCATCCAAGCGAAACTGGATAAATAAGATTTGCGTGGAATAAAACTTTAACCAGGAGATAGTTACTTCTTTTTTATATGGTTATGAATGTCGAGGAGGTCAGGGAGTATTGCCTGTCGTTGCCGATGGTGACGGAGGATATGGCGTTTGGCGAGGAGCATCTGCTGTTTAGAATTAATGGCAAGATATTCGCTTGTCTGGCTCTTGATGGTGAAGAGGATTACCTTGCCGTGAAGTGTGACCCGGATTACGCTCTTGACCTGCGCGACAGGTATGATGATATTGAGGGCGCGTTTCACTGGAATAAAAAGTACTGGAATCAGTTGCGGCTACGCGGTAATCTTGGCTCCTCAATAATCTGTGGTCTTATCCGCCACTCCTACTCCGAGGTGGTGAAGAAGATGCCGAAGAAATTTCGCGATGCACATCCCGACGTCGCTACCATCAGGGAGTGAGACCTGCGTACGT
>JAAUYS010000168.1 GCA_014804995.1 Clostridia bacterium | reverse complement strand
GCTTCCCCCAAAAGCAAGACGTTACACAGCTCCGGACGGTTCATGGCCGCGCGTATGGCTCGAAGTTCCTTCTCGCGGCCAACCATCTTTCTGTTCGGGACCTGGATCGGCTGTGCGTACTTATATAGGCAATGGTACTTTTCATCAGTTATTACCTCATAACCCACCTACCTCATCTCCTTCCGGCCCCGGCCACGAAAACCTTTCCTGTTCAAGAGCCATGTGATCGAGAAACGACCGTCTCTCGGCTTCCTTCCGCCACTGCTCGAAATACGCGTACACGGCGCCACACCGACATTTATTGGACGGTATCCCTACGCTGGCGGCCAATCGAACGATGCTGTTGTTCATCGCCTGGAACAAGAACATCGAACCCTCGCTCGTGCGAAACACGAAACCTTTATCTATACCCTGTGATTCACAATACCTGAGAATCTCAGACTGCATGATTTCTGGAATCTCGATGCGATTAGTCGACCGTTCGCTGTACGTGACCAGCACCTCGCCGGCCACCACCTGCTCCACGGTCAGATGGACCACGTCCTTGGGTTTCAGCCCGAGCGAACCCAGACAACGCAACGCCAAATAAGTCCGCCAGGATCCCAATTCGATCGCCCTGGCGAGCAAGGCTTCGTATTCGTCCTTGGATATTACGGCGCTGCTCCTCACAATCTGAACCCCCTCATAGAAACCCTTACGTTCATTATAACAACTCTAATGTACACCGTCAACGGATTCAATACGAAAGATAAAGAAAAGCACACCGGAAAATTCCGGTGCACCATCATCGAATACGAAAGACTTCTGACTAATTATCGGACCCGTCAGCTATATACGGCATCATCACGAACAATATGTCGTCCATGTCGTCAGGAGCAAACGAATCCACGACGTTCCCAGAATCAGCGCCGACACGATCATTGTCGAACCGCACCCCGGCCCCGCAGCACAGCTGTTTCAAAACCCAATCATGGCCCGTCAGCAACACATCGTACTCCTTCAGCGTCATTAAAAAGAAATACGTACCGACGACCAGGCCATCAACGAACACGAAGAACCGCAGGCATTCCGGACAATGACGGAACAACTCGAACACGTAAGAATTGTACTTATCCACGTCCATATCGCAACGGCAAGGACAAGATGGATGCAATTTCCCAAACGACGCCTTGGCTAATTCAACGACCTCAGGAGTAACCAGAAAGTCCGACACGTCACGCATGCCCACCTGGTAGAACACGTTCTTGACCGAGTTCTTGGACAAGAACTCCATGAAAGAGGCCATGCCGCCAAGTTCGACGGTAAAATCCACGTCACGGTCCGAAACGTCCTCCGAACAATTATAACCAGCGGCCTCGATACGGGCTACGCCCTTTTCCTTTAACTCGTTCACGGCTGAAACAAACTTTGACAGACTCAAGATTAACCCTCCATTTCCAAACTCATCCGGGTACTCTCCACGGTCGACCTGACCATCAATTCGATGTCTTTCCTATAATCATTGTCGAGCCTCACGGTCCTCGCATGCTTCATCGAACCGCCGCCCGAACTGCGCCTGGTATCCAGGACCGTCGTGGACTCGAAACGATCCGCTACGTCCTTCATGAGTTCTATGTCCTTACCGGGAAGGAAACGGACGTTACGCTCCTGTCCGGACGCGACCAGATAGTCCCTCGCGCCCTGGTACAATTCGTACCGCCGGTACGCGGCATCGCGGAATGCATTGATGTTCACCATGCTGACGGGCACGTCCCTGGGAAAGTCGTAACCAAGGTGGTGCAGATCCAGGGCCTTGACGTCATTGAACTCATAGGCCGGCTTCGGGCTTACTACCAATCGGCCGTCCTCGTTGCTGTCGAGACTAAGGCCGTACTCCGCGAGCTCGCCCCTGAACTCGCGTTCCTGCGCGTCATAACGGGCTTGCATGCGAGACAGACGGCCGTCCAGGATGCTCGGCTGTATGACCTTGAACTTGCCGCCACTCTGTCCGTATACGCGTAATCCGTACTGCTCAGCATTATCGACCGTCATGCGCCCCATGTCGGGATCCGCTATCATGTCGCTCATGCCCTTCACGCGGCGCTTGTAATCCAGCAAACGATCGAAACTTTCGGCATACGCGTTGGACTGCGGCAGGAACCGCATGAAATGTTGGTACTTCGACATGAGCTTCGCATTGTATTCTTCCTCGTTCACGAAGAAATCATACAAAGCCCTGGACTCGGGTGCGGGATTCTGCACGGCTTCGTAACTGCGTACCTGCTCCTCGTACTTCCTTCGCTCCTCCTTGTGATGCTTCAACCGGGAGTTGTACGAACGTAGCTTCAGTCCGAACTCTATCGTATCGTCGCCACTGGCCCTGTCGGCAACAGCCTTAAACGACGAGCTCATGATATCCAGCATGGGCGTCCTGACGGTCCGATCACGATCGGACACGTCCCTGAGGACACTATACACACTGTTCATGCAATCCTCGACCAACTTATCCTGCCCGGCCTCGACCAACCGTTCCGTCTCGGCCCAGCTCAAACCCTCGCGCACGGACCTGGCATTGGCATAGGACTTGATCGACGCCACGGCTTCCTTGTAGCCCGAATCTGGCTCGTCCAGAATGGCACCCACGAACTCACGGACGATGTAATTGGCCTTCCGCATGTCCTCCCTGTTCGTACTTGCCCGCCAGGCCCTCTTGTCCTCGGGCAGGCAAGCCAGCAAGAACTGGGAATCCCCGTTCACTTCCATGGACCTTAACGCGAACTTCTTCACGAAACCCTTCACGTTGCGCTTGCTGAAATCCACGTTACTGTACGTCCTCGCCATCTCCATGCTATGGTTCAAGTCACTGTCGATACCCCTGCGAATCCTGTTCTTATGCCTGTTCGTCAACTTACCATACTGCGTGCCGTTCTTGCATACGATACCCTCGCCATGGTCCACCATGCATAGATGGCAGTGCACGTTGTTCGTATCCACCTGGATTACGCCGATGTACTCCAGATCGTCGTACAAGGGCTTGATTCGGTCGACGCCGGCCATAATTGCCTCGCGCAACCTGAACTGGTCGATATTGCCTCGATAGTCGCCGGCCTTCTTGCAGGAAAAATGCTCGTCTATTATGCCGGACTCGCGCAAGTACTCTTCGTCGAACGATATGACGGTCTTCATGACCGTCTTTCCCTCGTCGAAGGCACGTTGGATGGACTTGCTGATTCCGTCGACCTGATCGTTCGACAACGACACGTCGCCGTTTCCGAACGCAACACCGCCACGTTTCTGCATATCCTTCATCTTGCGCTTCATCCTGTGTATGTCGTCCAGTTCCTCGGACGCTTCCTCACGGGCCATATAGCACTTGATATAGGAATCCAACTCGTGCAGCCGTACGGGCGTCAGTTGCTCTATGGCCGTATCACGGGCCATGTACCTTGAAATATAATCACCTGGGGTACTCCCTCTGGTACCCTTTCCCTGCGACTTTACCGTAAACTCGTTCACCACGACGATACTGGATTTCAAGCTCATAAGTAAAACGGGCAGACATGTCTGCCCGAATCCCCCTTTCATCAATCACCGAAGTCAAGTTCATGCATGTCCTCGTCATCGAACGATACGCCCGTAGTAGGCATCGAGGCCGGTTTCTTATTCTTGGTCACAGGCTTAGCCACGACCTTGCGCTCGCCCTCCTTCTGGGAGAACATGTTCTCGATGTCCGCGAACATGCTTGCCAACGCCATGTCCTCGTTGGACATCGGAGGACCCTCGTCCTCCACGGCTTCTTCTTCGGGTTCGGACTCGTCGACGATCTCGGGCTCCGGTTCGCGCAATACGGAAATCTCCTCCTCCTGCTCGTCCTCCAGCTCCGGAATAACGTCTTCCATGACCTTGCTCTTGTCGATCTCGAAATAGTCCTGGATCTCGTAACCGCTCTCCTCGCTGCTCGTATGCATGCTGAGCGGATCCTTTATCTGAACGAACAACAACGGTGCGGTATCCTTCTCGTCGTCCGGCTCGAGACATGCGCAATTGCACGTCACGGGCAACTCGAACACGTTATCTATGAAGATATCGGGAACCTCGGGCCCCTTGCGGCCATAATCGAACAGGCCGTAAAGACACATCTTCGCGAGCTCCTCGTTCGTCAAGTCATACGTGACGCTGACGTTCGGCTGCAGGTACTCCTCCAGGAACTCCACCTCACGTACGCCGGACGGAAATATACCCCTGACGGCCTCGACACGGCCGTCCAACATCAACACGGGACGCACGTCCGCAAAAGAAAAATAGGCCGACGTGACGCGCACGTTGGCCTCCCCACGGACGTCACGTTCCTGGACAAGTTCGTCCTTGAAATTCGTTCGGGCCTTTCGGGCCAGCAGCACATCAGCTGCGTAGCCAGGAACAACAACACCCATAGCAATTACCCCTTCCATGAATAAAAAACGGAGCGAACGGCCATTGCCGCCGCTCCAATTTTTCGAGAAAGTCAGCCTTTCTCCTTTTTCTCTGTGCCACTCCCCTCTTTGCGCTTATTAATCCTGTCCGTTACGAAGTGATGAAAGCGCTTGATTAAGAACAGCCCAATAGTTATTAAAAACGCCGCGTAACACAGATACGCAACGGCCAGGAACACAACCATGTCGATCAGCACGCTGCCCACGCCCAACCCGAGGGTACTGGCAATAGCGAACGAACCGTACGGCGCGAAGTAGAACAGGATACTACCCGCGACCGTCACGGCAAATACGATGTCCAGAACGACCAACAAGATGTTCTTCGCGAGCCTTATAGCAAATTCCTTCAAAGAAGTCGCCCTTTCTATTTCAAGTTATATGCCTCGAGATTCTGAATTGTACCGTCCGAGTCCGTATCGAACAGGAACACGCTGTTCGTGCTCTCGCTCGTACCAAGCGAACCCCTGACGTACCACGTCACCTTGCAGAAATAAGAATACTTGTCACCGGCTACGTTACGGAGCTGGACATCGACCTTGTCGAACGTCGCGTTCAGTTCCATCACGTCTATGGGATAATACTCCGTACCATCCCTGGACTTTACGACCATGTCGGGCATGAACTCGGTCATGAACGTACTGTCCTCTTTAAGTCCATACGTCTCCATTATGTCATTGCGGGCTTTCGTGTATTCCCTGTTCGAGCTCCAAGTAAAGACCTGCTTCATCAGGTTATCGGTAGCCGACATATCACGGGCAATCAGCTCGGCATCAACATTGGTCGCGTCCGAAACGATTGTGACCGTCTCATCGGTCTTCTGTGTTCTCGCGATCTCGATGTTCGTCTGCAAATCGAGCAGCCTCGTGACATTCGCATCATAGGTACGGTTCAGGCCCTGTACCGAGGACATCGTAAAAAAAGCAAACAACACTACGAATATGGCGCAACAGGCGCCTGTCACGAAATACTTCTTCATTCGGATGCCACCTCCGATTCATTCGGATCGTAAGCATAACCATGAGCCGTCATGCCATACTCGTTATCGCCATCGACAATAATTTCGCTCTCCGTACTCTCGTCATCGGATGCCTCGTAAACATCTTGGGCTTCACCGAGCAACGCCTTCCAGATACTGTTGCGATCTATGGTCTGGTTGCTGCTCGAATCCGTGGCCCTACGGACCACGGTATCCCACTTGACATCATGGAAATAACCCTCGTCCGCATCATACCTGGCCGTAGCGTAAGCCAACACGTTACGTTCGGACGAAGTGTCCCGGCAAAGCCACAATACGGGTACCTCGTTATCGGAAAAACTATACGTTGTCTCGAACGACCAGATGCAACCTTCGCCGCTATACCAGGGAACGACTGCACCTTGATCGGAACTGCCGAACAAGGCCTTCACCGCCTGCGTCCGCTTCGAAAAGTCAGCCATATCCTCATCGTCCGTACCAAGCTCGGTCGTCAGGTAATAATTCTGCAGGGCGGCCACGTCGTTACCGGCCTGGGACGCCGTATTCATGGCCACCTTGACCTCATTGACGTCGACCTTGTGCATCTCGATTTCGGTCAGCTCCTCGTTCAATTCGGCCATCTGCTGCTCCTGCACCGCGATCTTCGACCGCAGGCTGTCCGACGAGATATAGCTGTAACCGGACAATCCGACGGAACAAAGCAAAGTCAGGACTATCATGCCAGGTATTATCATTTTTTTGAACATATGGTCACTAGCCCCTTTCCACACATCTTAATTATATATCCCTCGTTCAATAATGTCAACGGACTGTACTCAATTAGTATGCCTCGAAATTCAGCAAATTCTGGTCAGGACCGCTATCGAACAGGACAATTGCGTCCATGGACTTCAAGGAGCCATCCCTGTCCACAACGTACATGAAGACGTCGGCCAAATACGAATACGTATCGTCCTCAATAGACATCACCCTGAAATCGACCACGTCGTATCGAACGGAGAGTCCCGTCATGTCGGTATCCGGCAACAAGACGCAATCGGACTGCACGCACTTGTCCATGAAGGACCCACGTACCGACCGATACTCGGAATCCGTATCCCACTCGCCCAAAGACGACATAGCTTCTACGAACGATAGCCTGTCTGACCGAACACGTACCTCGTCGAACTGCGATCCAACTATGTACTCGTCCGAATCGACGACGTCCTCGACGTCCAATGCCTGGACCTTGTCGCGCAGCTCCAGCACCAGGCGATCGTTGTCCTGTGACTTGCGCTCCGTACCGGCTACCCATTGGAACGTACCGAACGCACATGAACCGAAGACCAAAAGAGACAATATCAAGAATGCGACGAATTTCTTCATAAGATCACTCCCCCTCGGCCATTACGGGCACGTCGACGTCATCTATGACCCCATAATTGCCACCAATATCGGACCTTTCAGGCTCCTTGTCAGGTATCTTGTAGCCGGACGCCACCGTCCGCCTGATTAAGTCGATGGTCAAACCGGACCGGCCCGTGAAATCGAAATCAGAATACTCGTCCACATCCACGTCCATATCGCCCGAGGACATACTGGATTCGGAACCGTGTTCGGGAACATTTTCGTCTATGCCTTCATCGAACCGATCCCAAAACGGATTGTCGGCCACGGCGTTGTACTCGACGTTCTTGAACACGTCCCCGTCGATGATGTAATCCGCGAATACGTAGGCCGTCAACGCTCCATCACTATCCCGACATGTCCACGTGACCGGAATCGTATCACCGGAACCCACGTAACCCGTCTCGAAGGTCCATCGAAAACCAATGACGCGTACGAACTTCCCCGAATCACTGGACACGTAGAAGAAATCGTCCACGCTGCCCGACGCATCCCCATTCATATAATCGGCGACACGGTCGCCCGCGTCCTTGGCCGAACCTACGTACACGTGAGACTGCTCGCCATGGACCTTGTTGAACTCATGGGCCGTCAACACGTCATTCAACTGCTTAATCTCGAACTCCTGCCCATACATATCGGCATCCATGGCACTCACGCGATAGAACCCGTAACCGACGCAAGCCAAGGAACAACAAAGGAACAGGATACCCAAACCCAACAATATACCTTTTTTCATAGGTACTACTCCTTATAAGAATAATATGTACGGAATTGGCACTATGCCAATTCCAAGTCCATTAGAACCATCCGGCGTCATAATTAGGCCAAGCCTTCGCGGCCCAGCAATCATAAGCGTCTCCTCGAACGCCATTATAGAAAACTTCCAAATGGCAATGCGCGCCATAACTGTTGCCCGTATTGCCGGAATAACCGATCAACTGACCTTTCTTCACGCTCTGTCCATTGCTCACGATAGCGTTCGTCAAGTGCGCATATCCCGTGCGCCAACCGCCGCCATGATTTATGAACACGCAATTTCCATACGACGCCATACCATCGGCCCCGGGCATGTTGCCAAAGCCATTCGCGACATAATCCACTACGCCGTCGCACGCGGCATACACCGGAGTACCGGCTCCGCATTGCACGTCGACGCCATGGTGTCCCGCATACGTCTTCCAGACGATACCAGGGAACGGATAGTACAACATACCGTTCGCCACCGCACTGGCTTCGCCGACCTGCCCCATCCCGGCGGCCCCGCCGAAACCGGAAAAGTCGCCGACCACCGCGTTCTTGTATATGCTGTTCGTCTCGTACTTCTTACACCGGAACGCACGATAATCGTCATACCCGGACAACGGACCACATCCGGGCGAACGGGGCGGACCGTCGATGGAACCCGACACGATGACCTGCGTATCCAACGCATCGGGATACTTCATCTTGACGATAGCATTGCTAACGTACACGAGCACGTGTCCTACATCGTTTTCGGGATCCGAGATAATCAGTACATCACCCGGCATCAGCTTGCTCTCGTCGCCGCCCCAATCGACCTCCTCCCACTTTTCCGTACTCGCGATCATATGAGCCAGAATGTCGCTGCAGGCACCAGCCGGAAAATTGTCGTCGGCACCCGACCAACGTACTGCCGCAGCAACACTGCGATCGCACGACTGGTATATCGCGTCTCCCGGCAGCACGGCATCATGCACCCGCTGGTACAAGGACGTGCCGTTGTTGCGGACGCCCTCCGCCTCGGTAGCATACGCATAGGACACGGCCGCTGTCGCAATCGTACTGTTGTCGCCCAACGGAACGTCTTCGCAATCCTGTCCAGCATTGCGCATCGCCTTCGCGTCCGCGTTCATGCCAGTCGTATTGGCCATGGCCAATACGCTGCTTGCATAAGACTCGTCGACGGTCCACGTCTTCAACATGGCAAAGTACTCCTCCGCGTTAGCCTTGCGTTCAGGAATCGCCATGGTCGTATTGCCTTCCCAATACTTCGTGAACGTCCATGCCGCATCGGACGGATTCGCCTCAGGCTCCCAATTCTCAAGCAACGTACTCGGGAAACCGCCGCTGGACGCGGGCGCAAGGATAAACGCCAACTGCAGGTCCAGATCATACCAGTTCTTATTATGTGCAGACGCGAACTCCATCAACAACGTATTGTTGCGCGCGCCGTCGTTCGTATCCGTGAACCCGCCGAGTCCGACGCCAGCCAGCTTTATCAAAGGGAACCGCGCGGCATAGCTCGAATCGATGGCACCTATGACCCAACCGGCATCCCATGCGGCCTGCTTCCTTGGACCAATCTGGTACGGTTCACTGAAAATCGTCTCGACGCCCGTAGGATCGATGCCGGACTCGCATTCCCAGTTGCCCAGGATGCCGGCTATGTTCTCGTCCGCCAGCCCGTACTTGTGCATGACGGAATAGACCTTCTTGGCATAGTCGAGCTTCAGCGCCTCGGAATCACCATCGAACGTAGTCTGCATCGCGCTGTATTCCTCGGCACAATTACTCTGAAGGTAATCCCTCTGCGCGATGCCCACGGAACCCGACACGTACGACGTCACGACTACGGTCGTCGCGACCACCGTACTCAACACGGCAGTACTGGAAACGGCCGCAACGGCCGTGGCACTCACGCCAAGCGCGTGCGCCACGACGCCGCAGAAACCCATGAAACCGGACCATATGCTCGCGCCAAAGGAACATATGGCGTTCCAGCAGCCCACCAGGAAACCGACGAACCCGCCGACGATGGACGACACGATAGACTGCATGTATGCCAGCATGAACATAAAGAACTTCTTGAGCAACAGCGAGCCCAAAATGGACTTCGCAGCATGGGCACCCGCCTGGGCGGCTGCCTCTGCGCCCCTCTTGGCAGCCTTCTTAAACGGACTGGACTTCTGTTCCTTCTCCCGTTCAGCCGCCTCTTCCTCTTTGACGACGCTCGATCCGGACTTGGACTCAGGATGGTTTCCTTCCTTACCGGTCGAAATTATACCTTCCCCGTCCTTATCCGTCATGGCCTCGTAATCCTTGTGCTTGTCCTTCTCGTGCAAGGCCTTCGCCTCGTCATCTGTCTGCACGGGCTGAACACTCTTCATATCATTACCCGGCATGTAACATCACCACCCAACATCAATACAAGGTAATGGGCATATCCGCCGCGACGCTGTAATTACGCTCTATACTGCGAGCGTCCACTTCCAGCATCAACAGCTCCTGCAACAAGTCTATCTGGTACTCGGTCTTCAGGTCGTTGAACGCGGACCACAACTGCTTCAAGTCATTGATACTCTTGCGCGTCTGTGCGGAACCGTCGATATCGTCATTGGCGTTCAGATCGACGGTGGTACCGTCGAGATAATACCACTTCACGGTACCGTCGGACAAACTGAACGGCGTGTCCTCGGTCAGCTTGCCATGCTCTCGGAAGAACACGGCATAGTTGCCTTCGGGACAGATATCGGACAACCAGCCCTGCCGTACGGACCCATTCGCCCAATCAAAATCAAATCCACGATTATAGACGAAATCCGTAGTCAGGGAATAATAACCGTTCTCGTCGGGCGCATTCACGACGTCGTTACGAATCGGCAACGGTGCATCGGGTACGACGACCCCGTTATTGGAAACACGCATCTCGTACTCGTCCATGTGCAGCTGCAACTCGTACATTGCCTGCAGGTTCGCGTTGATACGCGTCTTCACGGCTTCTTCCTTACCGATGGCAATC
>JAAUYS010000167.1 GCA_014804995.1 Clostridia bacterium | reverse complement strand
GCGCCGAGAATCTTTACAATCTTGGGTCTGAAAGGCCGGATGACCCGCCGGATTTTCCTCCAGAGGAAAGGGGAAAGAGATACTACAGGGACCAGATTGAGACGCATTTGAGAACGGGCAGGGAGGATTTGGTTCAGAATCTTTACTGTCTTATGGATGTGCCAATAATAGATGGCAAGCCTGTATATCCTAACTTCAACAGAAAACGGCATGTGGCGCAGCAGCCTCTTGTGCCTATCCCATTCAAGAATATTATTATAGGCGTGGACCAGTCTGGTATTCACCCAGCGGCAGTGGTGATGCAGAATCAGAATGGCATGTGGTGCGTGCTTGATGAGCTTTACATGGATGGTGAGGGCTTTGAGCAGTTTCTCTATGGCGGTCTTGTGCCGCTGTTGCGAGAGAAATATAGTACCTGTCCGGTTATTGCGGCGATAGACCCAAGCAATACAAGGGACTCATGGCAAGCCATAACTCCGAGGGAGAGATTTGAGGCGGTGGGCATTACGGCTATTACGGAGATAGACAATACTCCCAAGGTACGAATACAGTGTGTGGAGCATATGCTCAATCTTTACACTGGCGGCTTGCTCATATCGCCTACTTGTGAGTTGCTCATAAGGGGATTTGAGAGCGAGTACAGATATAGAAGATTGCGGGCGGCGGGGAGCATAGACGCGGCTTATACTCCGCAGCCTGAAAAGAATGAGGCAAGCCATTTGCAAGATGCGAACCAGTATGCTTGCCTTTTGATTTCAAAAGGGTGGGCTATAAACGACCCATATCAGGACAGGGTGGCGGACATTGTGAGAAATCACAGACAGAAGCTGATAAAGATTGTGTAAAAAGATAAACCCCGCTTCTAGGTTGACGGCCAGCGGGGTTTTGTGCTATCAATTCTTTACCACAAGAAATGCTGATAGCATTGGCGGCATTTCTGCATGTGCTTCAACCAACCAATGCAAAGGAATATAATTATGTTACCGGAAAATGTCAAGCAGGAAATTAAACTTTTTGAAAATCCTGAATTTGGAAAGGTTCGCGTGCTTATTCGGGATGGTGAGCCGTGGTTTGTAGCGAATGATGTAGCCGCTGCTTTGGGGTATTCAATTCCTAAAGACGCCGTAAGCGCACATTGTAACTATGTGGAATTATTGAAAGGAGGTGATTCGCAACCTTTCACCGACAGCCCCCGTGGTATCAATATTATACCTGAATCGGATGTGTATGCTCTAATATTCCGCAGTAATTTACCTACTGCAATTCAGTTTCGGCAATGGGTATGTGAGAAGGTTTTGCCGGAAATCCGCAAGACAGGAAGCTACTCATTGCAGAAAGTTGAATTGCTAGACTTCACTAATCCGGTGGAGGCAGCAAGGGCATGGGCTGATGAATACGAAGCCAAGATGAAAGCTCTTGAGGAAAATAAAATATTGACGGAGGATAATGAGTATCTGCGGGAAGAAGTAGGAAATGCGACTTACTGGAAACAGGTCAAGGCTATAGACTGGTTGCCGAATTATTATGATGTGAGTATTCCCAATGTGTATAGGAAAATCGGAAAGCATTTATCTGCGCTCTCAAGGGTAATGAATGAGGAGATAAGAAAGGCACAAGACTCCACTTATGGCACCGTCAATGTTTATAGCGTAAAAATAATAGAATTGTTCAAACAGCAGACCATGACCACTAATATCTTTGCAGAGTATCGGAAGTCTTAACTTAAGTTGACAAATAAAATCTAACAGTATAAAATCCCTGCTGAAATATCAACAGGGATTTTTTATGGCCTCAATAAAATGGCTTGAACAAATTTCCGATATACCAAAGAAGCTGGACCCATTGGCCGCAGAGATTATCCGCAGGTTCAATGGGGCAGTGGCGTATCAGTCAACGGAGCTTGTGAACGGCAAGCCCCTCCGCACCGTTCTTGAGAACTGCTATAACCAGCAAAACTCTTTACTTGACTGCACAGCACTCCAACGTGCCGAGGCTCTCGGTGTTGATGTGGTGGTGAATCTGACGAGTCTCAAAGCCGATATAGCCAATGCCTTTCTCAACGAGGCTCTTACTGGTGGAGCGGCGGCAGACCTTCCGTGGGTGATACAGCCAACTCCAAGACCGGATATAGCGCAGGATGCCAAGGATGAGATTGTGATGACAATCCGCCAGGGACTTGAGGCCAACATGTTCGGGGGCAATCCTGGTCTGCTTGTTGAAACAGTTAGGCAGTTGAAACTCATGGCGTATGACAAGGAGAGTGAGGCGGCGAAAAAGGCCGCTGACGCCATGCTCATGCTCATTGCCGACCAGTGCGCCGAGGGTGGGTTTGCAAGGGCGTTATCTGATTTCCTGCATTACTTTGTGATATATCCATACGCCGTTTTCACAGGACCATTCATAACCCGCGCTCCCAGGCTTGTATGGGGAAAGACCAAGCCCAGAATACAGGATGAGATATTTCCAACATTCAGGGCGGTGAGTCCGTTTGATTTCGCATATTCCCCTGACAGTCCCGATACCCAGAGAGGCACTTGCGTCTTTACCCGTACATTGTGGACAAGGCGGGAATTACTGCAAGCCATGAAACTGCAAGGCTACATCCATGAGAATGTGCTGGATGTTCTTGAGTCTGCCGACAGGGACGCGAACTTCCCTCTTGAGTGGTTATCCCGTTCACCCGATGAGGAAATGCGGAGTCTCGCGTTATGGGCATCCAATGTGAGGCCAATAGAAGTGCTTACTCATTATGGCCTTTTCTCCGGCAGGGAGCTTGAGAGATATAATTTCAAAGGTCTGGATAGTACCGAGTTTTATAACGCCACTGTCGCTATGGTATCTGGCCGTGTCATTCAGGTAAAGGTCTATACTGACCCACGGCTTCATACAAGACCGATTTATACTGCCAGTTTCTACAGGACTGGCGGGGACAGGATAGCAGGGGATGGGATAGCGCAGCGCATACGTGACGTTGAGCGGGCCTATATCGCCAGTCTGCAATACCTTATGCGTAATGCCTCATTCGCTTCGGCTCCCATATCGGAGGCTGATTACTCAAGGCTTGCGAAATATCTTGGGGAGAATGAGCTTGGGCAGCTTATCCCAGGCACAATGTATCTGGTTGACTCCAACGCGTCAAACAGGAATGAGCCAGCGATACGCTTCCAGAATATCCCAGCGAACATGCCAGCATATGCGCAGCTACTTGAAATGTTCATGCAGCTTGCGGACAAGGTTACGAATATTCCCGCCGCGCTTCATGGAGAGGCGGTGGGGTCTGGAGCCATGCGCACATTCAGAGGCATGAGCATGTTACAGGGCAATGCGACAAAAGCCCTTACAGCCAGTGCTGGTCATATATCTGAAGGCGTGTTTGACCCACTTGGGCATTTATTATATAATACCAATATGATTTTCTCCCCTGACGTGGAAGTGAAAGGGGACAGTCAGATAGTTACCAAGGGTGCGGAGGGATTGCTTCAGAGGGAAATGGAGAAGCAATCCGCGATGGAGATACTACAGATACTTGGTGGAGCCGCCGCTGGTCTTGGGCAGATGGTCAATATCAGTCCGGCTATCCAGTGGGCGCTGGACAAGCTGCTTACCTCAATGGGAGTGCCAGGCAGCATAACCGAACAGATGAAAGGGGAAACTTCAGGGCAGGGAATGATGATGGACCCCAACGCCAATCCCGCTCCACCATCCCCGACAGGCGCTGGAGTAATGGCGGACGTATCAGGTGGAGAGGCATAGGAGAGATTATGAAACTGATAGACACAAGCATAAAACCCCCAGAGTGTACATGGCGGTACAAGTTTTGTAGATGGTTTTGTGATAATATTAATATATGCCACGGTCAGTTCTATGACCGAGTAAATCCAGAAAATCCTGAATTTTTGCTTGACAAGCCTGAAAATAAAATCTACAACTTCTTCTATGAGTATTGGCTTTTCCCTTTCAAGCAGAATAATTGTATCTGTTGCAACACAGTAAGAGGTCTGGTTTACGGCGGTATTCTGGGATATATCCTTCGGAGCCTCATATGATGATACCTCTTTGGAAGTCAACGAATCATACCACAGAGTCAGATGTGTTCCATATCTGTTCAGGAACTTACGCTGTGTTGTTCGCCACTGGTCTCAAGAGCAAGAAAGTCAAGGCGAGTGCCAGTGAGATAGAGGGGCCGCAGGTTATCTGTATTCAGCGGCTGGCCTTTCCAGATGAGGGAGTGGAGCTTGTCATGCCCAATCCCCCTGCCGGAGCCTGTGATTATGTCATGGACTGGCGCAGGATAACAGTTCCGGTAGTATATGAGAATGTGGCGCAGAATGGGTGTTGCTGGTCCATGACCAACTGCAATAATCTGATGACCATTGAGATACCAGGGACATACAGGGCGATACTCAATGACACAACGGCGGTGAATGTGGCGCAGTTATATCTGGAAAGATATTATTATAATGAAACTCATGGGTGTACAGTATGAGCAGTTGCTGTGATGACCGCGAATTTATGCGTGGTGGCGTAATCGTAGATGCCACAATATCCAATTCAACGATACAGGGTTCAACGATTACCGACTCAACATTCAACAATGGAACTATCACAAACCTGTCGTCCATTGATGCTCCATCGGCCAAGAAAATAGCTGACGCCATAAGCAAACTTGGCAACGCGCAGCTTGCCCCGCTTGCCGAAGCCCTTGCCAACGCTATGGCGGCATTGAGCAAGGAGCAGCTTGCGGCTCTCGCCAAGGCTCTCGCTGACGCCATGCTGTCGGCGCAGGCCACGGCTCCAACTGAAACATTGGCTGACAAGGGCTTGCCAGCCACAATGGTTGGTACAAGAGACCTCAATCTTGGGCGTCCCGCCAAGTGGCTCAAGATGGGCAATTATGCTGTGCCCGCATATAATGAGGGGTAGCTAAATGGCAATTATTATAGGTCTTGACGATAAGTATGCTGCGGCGGAGCGCAAGGCGAAAGAGAATCCCTTTACCATTCAGGGGAATCCTCTTGCCCAGCCGCAGGAAGAAATAATAGAGGAACGCAGGGTGAGTCGCAATATGAGAGAGCTTGAAAGAGATGCTCATATAAGGCGTATCCCTGTATCCGGCGGCGTTTATGCCGATATAATGACTATGAGATATGGAGGCTAGTCATGGGTTGTCCGAGATGTGGTGGTGGTAACAGGAACAGAAACATATCAACTCCTTCTGCCATAAGTGGTGTCCGACCTGGTGGCATATATTACCCTGGGCGTCCGGTTACTCCGAGCGTGGGTGGCGCGAACACAGTGCCAAACAATGCGATAAGGGATGCGATAGGTGGACTCCGATATGTTCCCAATTCAAAACCTTAATCCCTTAAGCGCGGCGCTTATAACCAAACTGCCATTCACTGAAAGAACTTGTGGGGTTCTAGCTGAAGTATTTTCGGAATGGCGAGATGAAGAACAGAGCGTGCTTTCCCAACTTGCGGAGAGTGCGCTATTTGACATTGGTAAACGTGAGGCTGCTTGCGCCGCATTTGGGCGTGTTGAAATGCTGGGCAAGATAATTGATACATTAACTAACAGGAGCGGGTTATGAGTCAGGCATTATTGGGTAATCCCATGTCATTCACAAAGGCGCCATCAACGGCCAATTTTTTCAAACAAACTCCCGAGGGCGAGGGGAACCAGGGAACACAGCAACAGGCGGCGCCGGTGGTCAACCCACAGCCACAGGGCGCGCCGTTGCCTCCTCAAAATCCTCCGGTGATAGACCCGACACTTATCCCAGCGCCGAGGGAACAGTATCGCAATCCCATATTACCGCCTCCGGTGTCAACACAAACGCCATCGCCGGAGGCGCCTGCGCCTCAACCAGCGCAGGAAGTCCCCACAACAGCGCCGCAGCCGGAGACACAACCCGCGCCGGTTGCGGCTTTTTCTCAACAGGATTACGCGTTGCAGCAGCAACTGGCGCAAGAGCGTCAGTATTATGCGCAACAGCAGCAGCAAATGCAGGCGGCGTTACAGCAGCAACAGCAGCAGCTTGCGCAGTATGAGCAGATGCGGGCGGAGCTTGAGCAGTACAAACAGCGGGAAGAGTTATGGCAGAAGTTGTCTTCTGATGAGGCTTTCGCGGGTATGGAGACCGTAGCCCCTGATGATGCCAGACGTATTATACAAATGGCTGCTGAAGTAACCCGTCCAGACCTGAAGCAGACGCAGGAAGCTATTTTAAAGCAGCAGCAGGATATGGCCGCACAGCAGGAAGCGTTGCGACAGGATTTATACAAGGTGCAGGTGCAGCGGGTAGCGCAGGATATTCTATCGCAGCATCCCGATTTTTATAGCCTTTACAGCCGTCCTGATTTCAAGGCGTTTATGAGTGAGAGGGACGGGTACAACTCAAAGACCCGTGAGCAGATTGCCACGGAGGAATTTTACGCTGGTAATCCAGCCTATGTGATTGACCTTTTAAACAGGTTCAAGGGGACACTGCCAAACACGCAGAATATCCAGCAGGTGCCACCAGTGCAGGTTGCCAGCAGTGCTGCAACTCCGGCGCAGCCCATGACACAGCCACAGTTCACACTGTCCGAATTGAACAGCCTAATGCAAACGCGGCGCATTACGCCAGAACAGTATCGGGCAGAGCTTAATAAATTGAGACAAGCCGCGCAACAAGCAACGCAAGGATAGTTGCACAGGAGATTGATATGCCTGTTTATCAGAGTGCCAGTGGTTATTCCGGTATTGAGGCTACCCCACTTGCGCGGCATGAGTATAGCGATAAAATACTTTCCCGCGTATATGAGGAAGATTGGCTTCCCCGTATCACAGCGTCCGAACTGCTTGAGCCAGTAACGAGATGCGCCCAGAGCATACAGATAATGTACGCGCCTGAAGTGGGACCAATGCGACCCTATCAGAAAAACCAGCAGCTAGTGCCGAACACTGTGACGACAGAGGCCCGTTGTCTGAATATCTGCAACCTGGACTATCAGGACATCAAGTTTGATGAGATTGACATTCAGATGGCCTGTGATAGATGGGCGTCCTATGAGCAGAAACTGCTTGAGTCCATGTACCAGTCCTATGTGGACAGCCAGCGCTCCTATGTGCTGGCCCGCATGATGGCGGGTGTTTCACCTCTTACCAGCATGAACGGAGCCGGACGCTACCATGACATCAATCTTGGCGAGCCTGGCAATCCCGTGCATATCTGCCCGTCCAATCTGCCGCTGCACCTGTTCAATCTCCAGCGCACAATGCTTGAGACAAAGAGATGGCGCGACAACGAGATGTTCCTCATAGTGCCTCCCATCCTGCGGACATATATCGCCATGAGCAACTACTCCAATTCTGACTGGAGCTGCACTTGTGGCACTATTGTGTCTGGCATGTGGGACAAGCAGCTTGCGGGCTTCAATGTCATTGAGTCCATTCATGTGCCTGTGCGTATGGATGAGACAGGCAAGCTCTCATTCTTTATCATAGCCGGACACAGGGAAGCGACAGCGTATGCGTCCAATATAGTCAAGGCGCGTCTCGCGGCCAATGACCCGAACAGCCTTGGAGTGCGCTATCAGTATTTTGTGGCGTATGGCGCGGATGTTATCTATCCTGACGCTCTCGCCCTTGGTTACTGGACATTTGATGAAATCAACGTAGCAGCATAGGGAGATTACTCATGGCAAATGTAAATCTTTTCAGGGGCGGCACTCCAGCTTTCAAGCCCATGTTTTGCGCTGGCGAGTATGCCGAGTGGACTCCGCCTTTTGACAGTTATCACAAGGAAGACACACCGCCTTACGACTCCCATGCTGAAGCGGCACAAGGGCAGGGGTATCTGAATCTGGTTTTCCCTCTTATCCCAAGACTGGGAGACACAATGGGGCATCACTGGATGCAGACCGCATTGAAAGGTCTGGAGAAAGTGAATGACATTATATGGCTTACATGGGTTCCACTGCGTTCTTTTGTCGTGGCCCAGCACATAGAAGTGAGCCGTGTGGACCCATTGCTTGAGGGCGTTTACTTCAAGCCAGTGGCGAAGCGCGTGGCATGGGACTTCACCACCAACGCCTATAAAGACACCACCAATACAGACTATGCGGCGGCGGTGGCGGCGTCTGGAGTTACGGAGTTCCCGTTTGGCAAGTTCGGCGCGTCTGATGCGCGGTGGGGTTTCATTGACCTTACGCTTCCGAAAGTGTCAACTGCCACTACACTCACTGGCAGTCCCGTAAGCGCGGCCAGTTCCACGTCTTCTGTGTCCGCGTCTGCTCCATGCACATTCGGTCATAATCTTGTAAAGACTGACGCCAACGGCAATCCCACTGGCGGTCTGGATGAGTATTATGGAGCGGTCGTGCTTGGCTACCAGATTTCCAAAGGGGCAGCCGACAAGATAAAACTTATCTGGCGGTCCAATATAGCAGTGTATATGTCAGCGAAACTTCTGGCCTTTGAGTGCCCAAGCCAGATAGGATAGGAGAATAGCAATGGCAGATTTGAAAGGGCCGACATCAAAAGATACAGTCCAGGGTGGAAAGACATTCACCCCGAAACTTACAGCGTCTGTTGGTTCTCCAAGGAGTTTGAGCAACAGCTCCGAGGAAGCCAGACGTACAATTATGGGATTGCGTATCGGCTCCACTGGTTCCGATATGTCATCCAATGTGAAAAGTGTTTTGACAAGAGTGCCTAAATAGGATTGCAGGAGCGGGTTATGCAAACAAGGCCAACGCCGGTATCGGGAATAAACATGGATGCGCTTATGGACAGCGCCTTTGACAATCCACAGGATATTGAGACATTGCAGAGACTGGGAGTGGTTAGCGCGTTTGAGCCACTCCCGCACTCCGCTTTTTTGAAAAACAAGAAGACAGGAGTGGTGCTGCCATATTCAGAAAGGCTTGCGCAAATGCGGGACATTATGGAGAACTGCGACAGGTTTGGCAACACTGACCCTGCGATGTGGATGCCGACCATAGTGCAGGAGGAAGCCTATAATCCCGATTTACAGGCGGCATTGTTGCATAGCGCTGTAGCCAATATCAATCAGGCGAAAAATCAGGTGGCGACTCCAGTGATAAACAATCCCGATGAGCGCAAGATGCCTTATGGGGCCAAGCCATTTGACACATTCATGTCGGACAAGAGCGCCGCTGTCCTTGACCAGTTGAGCATAACACTGGCATGAAAGCGGAAGAAATAGTCCGGCAGGTATCGCATGACCTGAATGACCAGGAATATGGACATGAGTTTATCTTGTGGCCGCAAGCCATGCTCATGTCCTTTTTATATGACGCTGTAATATATCTCGCGCCCAGATTCAAAAAGTATTTCACAACCCGTCAGGTGGTTGAGTTGAAAGAGGGCGACAACTGGCAGACGGCTTGCCAGTGCGAGAGCATAGAGAATGTGCTTGGTGAGAGCAATGCGGACGGCACGGAGATACTTCACAGGCTCCGGAGAGTACGGGATGATGCGGACATAGACATAAGATGGTTTGGTGTCGCCTATTGCGAAAGCAAGAGGGATGATGACTATGAAATGCGGGAGTACGTCATAAATGAGACTGACGACTCCATGTTCCGAGTTATCCCGCCGGTGCCGAGAGGCTCAAAGAAAAAGTATTATGTGCTGGTTGAGTGTTATAAACTGCCGGAGCATATAGACGCCGACTATAATGTGCCTGACAGATTCGTACCGATGGTGAAGCAGTGGATGCTTGGCAGGGCATATGCCGTTGACAGTGAGAATAACACTGTCGTAACCGAACAGGCCAAGCAGCATATGAGCATGTTTATGTCGCTCATGGACAAGGAAGTGCAATACAATATGCTGGAAAGGGAAATGAAGTATGGCAAGGATAGTGTACGAGAAGTTCCCGACCGTTCCGGTCAGTGATTTTTATGATGAGCTGAAATTTGAGTTTCAGACTAAAACCCATCAACAGCTTCCTCCCCAGCTTTTTGCCCACTATCTTATAAAGACCGCTGTTGACATGGCGGAGAAAGGCAATCTCCTTCGCCGTCGCGTTGACATTGAGCTTGAGCCAGGAGTCAGCACATACAGTCTGGCGTCTGCGGATGGACTGAAATTGTGGGCCATACTGGGTGTAAGACTCCATGAGCATTGTGGTGAGAGGATTCCACCAAGATATTTTGAAGCTCCTGTTGGTAGTTCATGCCATAGAAAGGGTGTATGGTATGATGAGTTTGAGGGTGAGCTTCATATAGAAACAGACTGTGGATGTGCCGACTCCGCTGTAGTGACTATCGCTGTAGTGCCGGAGAGGGATGTCTGCGAGCTTCCGGCCATATACAAGACAAGATATTATTCCATTCTGCTCATGGGAACCAGGGCCAATATCATGCTGATAACCGGCAGGGACTGGACCAATCTGCGTCTGGGAGCTGAACTTTATAATGAGTATAACAAGATGCTTCGCGAGGAAGCGGTCATGTCGCATACCAATCTTATGCGTGGCTCAATAAAAATGAAATTCGGCAAGGTGATGTGATGGCTATTCACAAGCAATGTCCTTCCACATATCCTGAATACACTCCAGTTCTGGGACTGCCAGTTGGAGCCAAGGACGGCCAGGTTCTTGTAGCCGACAGCACAAGTCCTCTTGGTATCTCATGGGGAGAATATACAAGGGGACCGCAGGGCATACAGGGCGCCACGGGTCTTATGGGACCGCAGGGACCACAGGGAGAGAGGGGACCGCAGGGCATACAGGGACCGGCTGGAGCGACAGGCAGAACAGGTCTGCAAGGAGAGAGGGGACCGCAGGGCCCAGAGGGTCCAGTTGGTCCACAAGGGAAGCAGGGAGTGCCAGGAGCGCAGGGACCGATAGGACCACAAGGGCCAGTGGGACCGAAAGGGGACCAGGGGCCGAGGGGAGTGCCAGGAGCGCAGGGCAGAGAGGGACGGCAGGGGCCGGCTGGACCGGCTGGCACAAGCAACCATGCCGCGCTTTTCAATCTGGACTATGAACGAAGCGGCCACAAGGGATTCGCATCTGAAGTGTATGTAAAGAGTCTTGAGCAGCGGATAGCGAAACTTGAGGAAGCTCTTATTATAACAAACGCCAGACTATTACAGGTGAACCGCCATGATGGTTAGCGAATATTTCTCGGCTTATACGTCTGCCGTCATGCAGGCAGGAGATAACTATCTGCCGTTATGCAGGTCTGCCGAGTCTGACCTTGTGAAACTGCTTGGCGAGGATGGCTACACATTTCTCTCCATACTGGATGACACCAATATGGAGGCGGTGAAAGTAACCAATGACCACGGCACTCTTGTTGTTGAACGAGGGCTTGAGGGAACAAAGGCTGTCACGCATCCAGAGGGGTCTTGTGTGAAATCGGTATCACCAGCTATACTTGCAGCCATAAAAGACCTTGTGTGCAACTATGATTGCTGTAGTGGCGACTGCGTATGCGCTCCAGTAAGCAATCATTTCATTGAGCTTGCTCCGGCCAAGGCAGGGCAGCAGTGGACTGGGGCTATACTTTTTGATGGGACGCCTCCTGTAACATGCGGAGTGGGCGACTTGCCAGCATGGGTAAGCGCAAAGGCGCAGGGGAGTGCGATAATATTATCTGGCATAGCGCCAGCCAAGGCCAGTGAAACGACCATATCGTTCGCGGCCACTAATTGCAGCGGCACGGCGGTTCATACTGGCACGGCAAAAATTGTGGTTTCTGCTTGACAAATATTTTATAGTAAGATAGATATTGACTTGCCAATGTCGCAACTGGCAAAAAACAATATCCCGAATTTTCCCATGATAGGTCTTGAGTTTGGATATACTCAAGTTGCGACCCTATCATGGGTTTTTTATTTTATGGAGTTTTGAGATGAATGATGAAGATATTGCTATTAAATTTGATACTGTCTTGCCTGTGAAAGAACGAAGAGGCATCCAATGGGTTGACGCAAGAAAATTACATGAAGCCTTACAGGTTGGCCGAGATTTTTCAAGCTGGATTAAAGACCGTATAGAAAAGTTCAATTTTATTGAAGGAAAGGAGTTTTCCCCCGTTTTGGGGAAAACCTCTAATCCATCAGGTGGGCGTCCAACCATTGAATATGAAATAACCATTGGCATGGCGAAGGAACTTTGCATGGTTGAAAATAATGACCAAGGTAAGAAAATCAGACGTTATTTTATAGCTTGTGAAGAAAGGCTACAGGCAGACAGAAAGGAAGCAAAAATCCTGCTTGATATGACAATTACAGAACGGTTACTAAAAATAGCAGGATTAAATTCCAATCAAGTAGCACTTGGCGTAAACAATATGGTGAAAGGCCGTACAGGATATGACTATCTGCAAGAATCCCAGATTGCCCTACCCTCACCAGTTCAAAAAGCAATGTTGACGCCGACCGAAATTGGCCTTGAATTAGGTGGCATATCAAATAGAAAGGTCAACAAGATGTTGATTGATAAAGGCTATCAGAAGCGACTTGCTAATGGCCGTTTGGAGTTGACCGAATCAGGTCTGCCCTATGGAATCATGCTTGATACTGGAAAGAAACATGGCGGCACACCCGTAATTCAAATAAAATGGTATTCAAATATCCTTGATTTATTAAAGGTTTCAGACATTGACAATCCCAACAAAATGATATAAATATTATTTAGTCGTAATACATCTCCTTTTCATAAGTCCCACTTCTGGCAAGGTGGGACTTTACTTTTTTTGTATAGTATGATATGGGTTTGCGAATCAGGAGTCTTTTTTATGGAAGAACAATGCACTCCCCGTACCGTACAGAAATGCGCAGAAGAACTTGTATCTGCCAGTGAAACACAAGTACCCGTGCAGGAAACATGGGAGATATGTCTGCCGTGGGGTGGTCTCCTATATGCTGATGAGCTTGGCGTTCACCTCCAAAAGGGCAGTCCGCCTCCAGATGGCGTATATGACAGGCTTGTCATAGCTGACGGCTGTCTTGTGAATGTGCGGCAAAGCGAGACTGTGCCTATTTATACTGGCAGCCCCTGCGCTCCGTTACCTGGTGACTGCACTGGCTCCGGTTCTGGCGGTGGGGGGAGCGGCAATCTCTGCAACCCATCCGCGACACCAGGAAATCTCTATCGCTGTGACCTGTCTGGGCGTCCCCTTGTCACTGTCTATATTGAGGGAGGCAGCGGCATAACCGTAACTGGCAATGGCACATCCACCAATCCGTTTATCATATCCGGCTCTGGTGGCTCCAGTTCTGGCGGCATGTATATCCGTTCAGGGAATGACGCCATAAAACTTACAGGCTCTGGCACTTATGATGACCCCTATGTCATAAACCATAAAGAGGGCACACAGACAACTATCAATGGGATGACCTTTGACAGGTATGGGCATCTTATAGATACGGGTTCAGGCAGCGCGAACAAGGGTGTTACAGGCATAATCCCTGGGGATGGGATTGATGTTGACGCTGACCCCAAGACAAATATATATACAATAAAACTTGCTGAACCTCTCAATAAAAGAGAGGGCATATGGCTCCTTGGCGGTTATGACGTCACCCTTGACAAGTATAATAATATATATGACATCAAGCAGAATATAGACCTAGGCGGTGAGCAGACCGTTAGCTGTGGCGGCTATGACATCACATTCAACGAGCTTGGCTCTGCCACAAGCATAGAAAAGAAACAGGCAAGCGCGGGTGGCGCAAGTTCTGGGAGCAACTTTTTCTTTTACTGGATGGCTAACGCTGTTGCCCACAACTATACTGGCACATTCAATCTTGAGAGTGATAGCCAGATAGCGGGGACAATATTCGTTCCTGTCGTAGCCACGGTGGATGACAAGGACACGTTTCTAGGCTCAAGAGATTCTCCAAACGCTGATGTGATTATAGATGATTCCCTAACATGCGAGGTGCGGATATTCGGTGGGCATGGAGGATTCGTATTCTGGTCCTATGCGGTGCTTGGAGCTGGGGAGCATACGCTCAAGTTTGAATGGAAGGGCGGCTCCTTTGACGTGGCGAACAGTGTATGCCTCATGCTCAATTCCGTAACTATGGCAGCCAACCTGTCAGCGAATTAGTCATGTTCGCAATATCCCATTTCGGCGGCATAATACCAAGACTTGCGGACCATATGCTTGCCGAGTATCAGGCGACTGTGGCCCATGATGTGAAACTCCGCAATGGCCGTCTGGAGGCATGGCGAGTGCCCTGTCAGTTCGGCAGGGAGCCTGTGGCGAACGCGAAGATGTTTTGGCTTTACGGGTGTTGTATGCCGTCATGGACGCAGATTATGGACGTGGCGACCATTGGGCCAGACTGGGGTGGCTATTTTATGACAGACCATTGCGGCACTGGGCTTCAGTATGTGGCCGTTGACGAGTGCTGTAATGAGACTGCAAGGGCTTATGGGATAGCGGCTCCTTATAATGCTCCATTTGTTAACGCGTCCGAGGAATGTAGCAGGGACGCTGATGCCCGCTCTTACGTCTATACCTGTGTTGATGAGCATGGAGCCGAGTCCGCGCCAAGTCCGGCGAGCAATATCATAAGAGTCAATGACGGAACAAGCGTAACAATATCAGGACTTGTCGCTACGGATAATGCTGTTGAGATAAATATCTATCGGAGTGCTTCAGGGTTTCGGCAGATGGATGGGAAGGTCCAGACTCCTGTTACTGAATTTCTTTATGTTGACACCATCCCTGCTGGGCAAAGCAGCTATACTGATGAGATAAGGACTCTCGCGCTTGGTTCCGCGCTTGAGACACAATATGACCGTATGCCGCCAAGGGGGATGACTGGCCTCATAAGCATCGGGGACCAGGTGCGTCTTGCGGCGTTTATCAGAAACAGGATATTTTTCTCCGAGCAGTTCCAGCCTCATAACTGGCCCGCCAAATATGACCTTACCCTTGACCATAATATAGTGCGCATGATGGTGCAGGACCAGCGCATATTCGTTACAACTGACAGTGTGCCGTATATCATAGACGTATCAAATTGCGATGACACAAAATGCACTCCTGTCTCGCAGCTTGAGTTCCCACTTCCAGACATAGGATGCGTCCGTCCGCATGGGGCGATTATGACCGAGCATGGGATGTTCTATGCCTCTCCTGTGGGGATAATACTTTTACAGGCCAATGGTCAGTGGCATATAGTTACAAGCAAATGGTTCGGCAGGGATGAGTGGGCAAGGCTCATGCCTGACACTATCCGCATGGCCTACTGGGAGGGGTATCTCGTATTCGCCACTGACATGGCGACATTCATGCTGGACCTGAACGGCAAGCCCTATGGCGATATGTCTGATGGAGAGTTATGCACACTCTCAATAAGACCCGATGACCTGCTTGTGTCTAACACTGGAAAGTTATTATATCTGGAAGACAACAAGGTCTGGGTATGGGATGGTGGCGACAAATACATGTCGTATATCTGGGAGAGCCGCCATATAGTGTCTGACAACAAGGCGTATGGCAACAATGAGCAGGCCGCCATGAGTCTGGCGGACTCTCCATTATGGTGGCCTACCGAGATAAAAATGTCAGGTGAGGCAACTGTGGAGCTGTACGACTCCAACTTCCACAAGGTCTTTGACAGATTCCTTGCTGATACAAAAGCGCATAAGATAAGGCGCTGTGGGAGGCATCCCTGGTATAAATTGACGTTGACGGGAAGTGGCAATGTATATAGCATCAGTCTTGGAAACTCATCATTCACGGCATACAGGGGACAGTGATGTATTCATATGATTTATTTGAGCCAAGCGCGGACCTGAACGCGTCTCTTGACTTGCTGACAACAAAATTCGCTCCGATATATACTGAAAGCTGGGTAAAGGAAAAGGCTCCAAGAAAGGGCAATCCGCCTTTTGACATGAATGTGAACTCATTTGCGAACATGTGGTTCTCAAAAGCCATGAAGCTCATAGTCGCATATGATGAGAGGCAGGACATATGCGGGTATTTATTGGGCATAGTGTTCACTCCAATGACCTACAAGGCCACAGTGTTCCATGTGGAGGACTGGTATGACAGGGGGGTGAGGGAAGTGGGAGATGGCCTTTTCACATATACCCAGAACGCCATGCGATTTCTCGGGGTGGATGAGGTGTGGATAAGCCACAGTCCGCATGAGCAGGTGCCGTCTGTTATGAATAGCTGGAATATTATCGGAACAACCTACGTTGACTGTTACAAGAAGAAATAACAATGGCGCAACAGAAAGACGGATGCAATCCCAATCGTGGCGTAAACGATACACAACGAAGCCTGTTCGGTAATATCCTGTCTGCGGCGGCAATACTCGCCGCGGGATATAACGCCTACAAGGCCTATGACATTGCCGTCCAGGAATGGGAGATGGCAAAGAAGTACTGGCGTATCGCCGAGAACTGGCTTGACTATTATAAAAGTTCATACGCGCCAGTAGAGGACCAGGAATTATGGGAGGCTATGGCCCTACCCATTGCGGAGCCAAGTTATGAGACAGCAAGGGGGAGAGCCAGAACAAGCGCGTGGATTGCCTACAAGGGCAAACTGCGTGAAGCCATGCGGTGTACTTCACGTTATTGCACTGGGTTGCGTACTGATATGCTCATTCGCATATCACAGGCACAAGCGCAGGCTGTATCTATGGCTGACGGTCTTGGTTACAGGAACGAGAGAGCATATACGGAAACTCGCAATGATGTGCGCTGGGAAAAGCGACTCAATACCGCGAAGCGTGGGCGCGACCTTATTGCGGATGTTACCTCGCTGGGAGCGGCAAGCGCAGGCATATATGGCAGTCTGCTTGACCAGGCGTGGAGAGGTCTTGAATCTGCGGGACAGTATCTTGGCTACACACAAAACCGCAACCAGCCAGCGTATCCGTCAACAGCGCTTGCGGGCCAGATGGCGCAGGAAGGGCAGAAATACAACGCGCAGGGCAAGCAAACCTCAACACTCGTAAAGGATTAGCCTATGGCGGACTGTACTTGCGCTGACCCCAAAGCACTAGAAGAAGCTGTAGAAAAAGTACACAAGACATTATATGGTGAGAAACAGACAGTAGAAGACACTCTTGGGCAACCCAAAGAGGACCCTGGGCAGCCTGGGAGAATTGACCGTATAAGATTTTGTCATTGGGCCGCACCCGAATGGGGACCGATAGGAGAGTCATTCTGGACAAACGCTTTCCGCGCGGCGCAGCTTGCGATTGCCCTGCTAAATGCGGAGATACAGGGAGAGATTTCAGACAAGCAGCAGGACCTTGCGGAAGGGTACTATCAGCAGGCGAAATACAAGTGGGACAGGTTCGCCAATAACTATCGTCCTCTTGAATGGGCTATATTATGGGAAGCATCCAATGAGCCAATAAGGAGTCTTGATTGCGCTGGACCAGCGGAGCGTGCGAAAAACGCCATAGACCATTCCTACGACTACATGGACTCATATGTGGGCAGGACGGCGAGGGCGTATAAGCTCTGCATGGATGAGTCTGCCGTGAACCAGCTTGCCTATTCAAGAAACCTGATTGAGATAGACACGCACAATTATAATTTGCAGGATGAGCAATGGTTCATTGATTTCAAGAACGACCAGCGGTGGAACAGACGTAGCAACATTCTCAATCTTGGAAGGAACCTTGGCTCTGTCGCCATGAAGTATGGGGATGTGGCGCTCAAACTTATGAATGATGTGAGCAACATAGCCAATAGAGCGGCCAGCAGTTTGAGCCAGGCCCTTGGGTACTACGGTGCGAGGTTTGACACATATTATCCAACAACGTATTTATCTGGACAGGGGCAGGGACTTGTGGGAGTAAGATATTCAACACAAAGGACTGACCCATATGAACCGGCGGGGTCTGTTTATCCGACAGGATAAAGGAGTTTAGCATGAGTTTTGGAAGTTTATTGGGAGCCATATCCAGTGTGTTGCCAGGCTACATACAGGGGGAGAGGCAGGCGGTACAGGACAACTGGCGCGACCTTGAGGAATACAACAAGGTGCAGCAGGGGCAATATGCAAACGCGTTTACTGGTGCGACATGGCAGCCAAGAATAAACATGTTCAATAACCAGAGCAATCTGTCTGACTTCAATACCATTGGGGCTTTGAACAATCTTGCAGTGCAACAGGCATGGTTGCCATATAATCTGTATTCAGGTCAGGGATTCAGTCAGGCAGGCCCGTATCTGGTTCCTGAAATGATTACACAGATGATGAACGCGTGGCGCAATGTGGGGAAGTACGGAATGTTCCCAGGCGCTGGCGGACTTATGGGGGGAATGATGGGCGGTATGGGTATGCAGTCCCTACCTTCTCAAATGATGGGATTCGGAGGCTAACATGGCAGGTTTATCAGATATAAGCGGAGGCCGTTCAAACTACGGCAGGTCTGGCGGCAGGAGCATGTTTGATGACCTTGCGGCAAGAGCCATGCAGACACAGGAGCTGCCGGTAATGCCACAGATGGGATATGCCATGCCGTCTATGCCAATGGTACAGTCAACCCCATTCGCGCAGTATGCGTGGCGTACAATGCCAGACATGTTTGGAGGGCTTGGAGTGCAGCCTCTGACTGGCTACCCCTCTCAATACCCTCATGTGCTGAATGGGGCGCCGGAAAGTTTCTTTCGGTGGCTTCCGGTATTGCAGGCAATGATGCCTCCAATGCAGCCCTTGCAGTGGCCGCAGCAGAATAAGCAGGGACAGAAAGTGGCGGCTCCGGTACAGCAGGGGGGGCAAAATCCTGCAACTATTACTCCTCTTTCTCCGCCATCAACGCAACCTAGCACTCAAACTCAACCTACGACCACAACGCCTGTTACTCCAACCGCGCCGGTAAATCAGGCAGTGTCGTTTATAAATGGTGTTCCGGAACTTATGGCGGCTCAAAGTGTCGCTCCTCCAGCACCTGTTGAAACACCAGATATGCCAGCATATACAACGCCTATTCTTGGAGACTTAATCCAGCCGTGGGAGAGTCAGCCTACTGGACTATGGGACTGGATAGTTGACGTTGCAAGAAGATATGGACCAGATGATAGGGCAATGCGATGAGTACCATATTTGATGAAATAGCCCAGCAGGGGGGAGAGGACTATCTGGATATAGATTCGTTCTTTGACCCGCAGTATCAGGGCAATATGTATATTCTGGACAAGGCCATGCAGATGACAGGGGCAGCCCAGAAACATGAGGATTATGTGGCTGGTCCTATGGACAACGCCATTATGAAACTGATTAATTCAATTCCGTTGGAGTAGGATATGCCTACAGACCCATTCGCCATTCCGCAAGTGCAGACAAATGCGCTACAGCGTGTAGGTCCAGTGCTAAATCCCATGCAGGGATTGCGCGAGATAGTATCGGCATATGCTGCTATAGCCCGCATGAATCGTATGGCAAGCGGTGGCGGACGTAGTGGTGGTGGAGGCACTGGCGGGGTTGGCAATCCAAGCAAAGGGCGCTGGGTAAAACTGCCTGATGGTCAGACAGTATGGGTTATGGGCACTACCCAAAAGGAACGCGACTCCGAGGAAGCCAAGATAAAAGCTGAATATGCCCGTGGGGTTCTTGCCAAGGATAAAACCTATCAGGACCTTATAAACGGCACTGACAAGACTCCCAGTTTTGAACGTCTATCAGTACCAGGAAAGCGGGAGCGTATGCAGCAGGTGCGGGAGCATATGGAAGCTATCGCTCCCACTCTTGGCATGGACCCGCAGCAGTCTGTCATGCTCGGCACTGCCGGTATGCGGGAGAATATCGCGGCACGAGAGAAAGCTATCAAGGATACCAGCACTCTTGATACCTTGTGGGATTCTGTAAGACGCGGATTTACCGACCTTGGGAGAGCAATCTCCACAATAAGAGCCACACCACAGGAGAAACAGGCGGCGGCAAGGGCGTCCAATGAGGCGGCGCAGGAGGCGGCGGCCAACAACGCCTATCTGGACGAGATGAACAGACGCAGGGAGGAAGGGCGTAGCACTCTTGGCATGGCTCTCCGTCCTACTGGTCTTAGTATCACATTCGGTGAGAGTCTTGCCGGACTTGGCGGCACACTGGCGGCACAGGGATTGAGCGGTCTGGCTGGCGGAGCTTTGGGCGCGTTTATGGCAGGCCCAGCAGGGGCTGCTGCTGGAGCCAATCTGGGACGCACCATAGGACAATTCGCTGGCGCGGCGGCTGGTGGAGCATTGGCAGCTGGTCCATTGAGCGAATACTCCAATGTCCGCAGGATTGAGGGGAGCAATTTATCAGATACAGAAAAACTTGAGGCCATAGATAAAAGTAATGCTGGCTGGTATGGCGCGGCGGTTGGAGCCATACCGCTTGGTCCCGCTTCGGGAACAGCTATGGCATTGCGTCAGATACCGAGGACGGCTCCGTATGTTGGCAGACTGTCAAGGATGGCGGCTCCAGCGCAGACTTACACTGGCGGTGTTATAAAGGGGCTTGCGCCTAACGCCATAGACGCCGCGACTCTTGGCGCAGGGTTCAACGTGGCTGGCAACTATGCCTATAACCAGGCTACAGGACAGACTATACCGCTTACAGAGGGACTAGGGGACGCTATAATGGAGGGAGCCATAATTGGTCTTCCTATGGCGTTTCTTGGAGCGAGAGGCTCGGCGGCCAGACGGCAGGTATGGGAGGCGAATCAGACTGCCAGAGAGCAAAGGCCACAATTATTGGAGGGGATGAATCAGTTTAATAATGCCAGAAATGAATATAATACCACTCTTGATAATTCATGGAGAGATTACAACGCCGACATTGAGAATAGATATTATAATGAATTGCTAGGCAATACATACCGTGAAGCGAGGAACGCATATAATAATTCATTAAATGCTCCATTCCGTCAAAGGTTGTATGGCAATGCAAGACGCGCTTATAATTCTGATGACGCATATTTGGACGCCGTAGGCCGTGTAAGAGGGGAACGCAAGGTTAGTGATGAGTTGGATGTTTTGTATGGCGAAGTAGAAGTTCCAAATAAAAACATGGGATATAAACCAGATTTTGATAACCAGCTATATAAAACACTTTCTTATGTGTCGCCAGAAAATAGAGATGTTTTCCTTTCCAACCTTGCAAGAGATAAGAGATTAAATAAACGACAATGGGACTGGGTAAGCGCTTTCAGACAAAAAATACTAGACCCGAATGAGCCAAAGCCAGCATATGTAAGACCATTTATAGAAGAGCCTACAATACGTGGTCCGCAAAATTTCGGCCCGAGAATAGAGGACAAGTTCACCAATAGCGAGATAAACACTTTAAGGAAAATCACAAAAGACAGCGCCACATTCCAGAGGAAGTTACAAGAACTGATTGCCACCAAGCCTGAAGGCGGGGCGGATACTCTTTTCACACAGCTTGAGGACAGCTCCCGTCTTACTGGCAAACAGAAACAGTGGGTAAATAACTATAGGAGAATACACAATGAGGCCCGCAATACAGAGAGCAGCAGAAGTGAACAGACTGCCAGACTGGGAGGAGATGAACAACTCCGAGAAGGAGAAGCTAATATCACAGATACTAATACTAATCGCACAGCAGCAGCAGATACCCCGCCAGTTGCTCCAGCCGCTACCAATGAATCTCCTACAGGACCTGCTGAAGGCGGTGGAACAGTTGAAGCAGGAGGGAATGTTGGGACCACAACACCGAATCCCCGCTCGGTTGAAACGATTGAAAGAATTATTAATGAACAGAAACCTGCTGGAGCCGAAACAGCCAACGGAGAACCAAGTGCTGGAAGCCCAACCGATGTCAGTACAGAATCAAGTGAGGGCGCAGGAAGCAATAAATCTGAAACAGGCGCAGGGGATGGCGGGATTACAGATGCAGCAAATACTGGCAAACAGTCAATAGAATGGGAAGACCCAATAAACGATACCGTTGATAATCTGATAGGGCAAACTGAAAATCTTACCGATACACCCAGCACATTCACTGCTGACAAGGCAATGGAGGTATTGAATAACTTGTATGAGTCTGGACATAAAAACATGTCTAGACCAGACTATACCAAGACTCCCGAAGCGGCATGGGGACAGGTAGTGTCTATCGCTTCCAAAGTCGCAACAGGAAAGAAACTATCACCAAATGAAAAACAGCAGTATGACGCTTTGGAAAAAGCTGGGATGAAATGGGAAGATGTTATCCCCCCTGCCGAGGTGAAATCTGCGGAAGAAACAGTGAACAAGGTAAACGATATTGGGATGAATGTGAATAACACCGAAATGGTGGAAGCAAGGGAAAATAGACCAGAGAATATGAAAGACAATCTTGAAAATCCTAATAGGGAAATTTGTGGGCAGGGATTATAATGGCTGAATGTAGCACTGAAAGTGAAATATATACTGGCGCAGCTCATAATATGGGCAATGGCAGAGGCGGCTTCGGTCCGTGGCAGACCAACTATAATACAAGGGAAGTATTGAGTGAACATAATGAGGCCGTAAATAGAGAAACAGCAGAGTCCGCTCTTGAAACTGCGGCCATGAGTGAAACGCCCACGGCGGAGTTCGCCACTTCGGGAGATGAGAGGACCGCAAACGCCATATCTAAAAGTCTTCTATATGAAACAGCCAAGCAGGGGAAGCAGGCTAGGATAGAAGCCGCGGACAACGCTATCAGAGCAATAAATGGATTGAACGCTGGAGATGTGGGGTTATGGTATGATATCATAAACAAACTTGACACATGGTTCGCTGACAATACTGCGGTCTTTGACAAATGGGTTATGGGTGAAGCCCAGAATCCAGAGCTTCAGCCATATGAGCAGGTGTTGACTCGGCAAAAAAATCAGATGCGTAATAATATAGCAGGCCTTTTGAACGTATATGTCAAACGTCAGAAAGCACTGGAACAAAAGCTGATACCTTTAAGTAAAAAGAGTGTATATAGCACAGATGAAATAGCATACGACTTTGGCATATACGCAAATTGTGAACATGTACCTGAAGGTAATGCCGAACTAATCAGAAAGTGGGATAAAAATATTGGCGACCTGAATCAGGAATACAACCTCCGCGCTTCCAAGGGACTGACCCCAGAAACAGATGCACTTATGAGGCAGATAGATTCTGAAAGAGGAAAGCTAATAAGACAAAGAGATGAGCTTATAGCCAATCTTGAAAACCCAGATAGGCCAGAAGGTCTTGTTACAGTAGGCTATACCAATGCGGAAGCCAGAATCGTAATGCAAGACATACTGAATAAATATAAAGTTGACGCTCCAACAGTGGAAGCATGGACAGAGGAGTTAAGACAGGAGTTTCCATTCCTGAATGATGAAAGAGCCAGAAATGGAACTCTCACTCCTGAAGAAGCAAGAAGTTTCCCAGAGTTCGGAAAGTATGTACCATTATTTTCAGCGGCGCAAAACAGGGATGGAGCTATAAATGATGCCAGGGCATATAATCCTGGTAGCTACTATTCCCGTGATGGTATGGCAGATGTCAGACCAGAGTCTTCATGGCGCTCCCTGCAATTTTATTCTGCGCGCACCGCTCTTGAGCTAGGCATGAGGGATTACTCCCTCTCAATGGGACAGTTAGCAAAGAGATTGAAGATTGAGGGCAGGGCGAAAAAGAACACACCAGAAGATGCCGGACTTCGTTCCGTGTCTTATGATGAGCTATGGCGTTGGCGCAGACATGGCAGTTTTGATGAGTCCCGCAAGGCAGAAAAGATAATGAACGCTGGCGGCATAGTCGCCGATATGCCAATCACAGACAAAAACGGCAGGCAAATTCTTGAACGCCGATTTATTTATTTTGACTCATCCTACAGCAAGAATGGCATTACAGGCGACATGCTGAATGATGCGCTCTCAAGCAACTACAGAAAGAATACAAAGCCAGTTGAGATGCTAGGCACATTATCTGGCTGGCATGGTCAGCTATTCACCAGGTTCTCCCCATTCTTCGCGCCCATTGGCGGCTTCCGTGATGGACTTGAAAGAGTCTTTCACATGATAAACCGCACCTATTACACAGAGGATGGGAAAACTCTCAAGGGCACAAGCGTTATAGGAGCATACACAAGGAACACAGCCCGCGCAGCCAGGATGCTTTTTGACGCCATGAGTGGACGCGCCGAGCCAGATTCAGTGGCGGCCCAGATGTGGGATGAGTTCCAACGGCAAGGGGTATTCCAGAAATTTATCCCTGGTACTGACAAGAAGAACTTTTCTCCCGATAATCTTTACAGGCAGAGAGAGGGGATAGCAGAGGATATTGCAAGGAAGCTCAATATTGATGAGTCAATGCACAAATATCTCAACACTCTTGGCCGAGGCAAAGATGTAGTATTACGCAAACTGGATGCCTGGAATGACTATCTGCAAAATCTGGGGGGATTCAACCAGTATGTTACCCTGCGGGAAAAGGGACTCTCGCCCGCGCAAGCTGCCGAGGCCACGCTTGAGCTTATCAATATGAGGCAACAGGGCACGCTTACTCCCTATCTCCGTATAGCTGCGCCTTTTGTCGTACCGACAGTGCAGTCAGCCCGCGCGCTTGGACGCACTCTTGGCTTTGGAGCAAGAAATGCCGGTGATATATTCAAACAGGGAAAGAATGGCTGGCTTGGAGTTCTTGGCGGAGCTATGGCCTTTGGCGCTCTTTATTCTGTAGCAAGAGAGGCTATGGGATATGATGAGAATGGGAAGTCATACTTTGATAATTTGAAATTCAGGGACGCGGTTGGATTTATCCCCATACCCACTGATGATAATGACGGCAGTTACTGGAAGCTCCCTAACGGATTCGGACCGCCACGCCTCGCGGCGGCACTCGCCCTCGGCATAGACAGGGTATCGCGTGGGCTTATGCAACCAGAGGATTTCGGAGTGGAACTTATGCTGACAGTGGCGAAAGACGTAGTGCCCACTTCGCTTCCGCAGTATAATTTCTCAACGAAGCCTTCACAGTTCATAGCCCAGCTTGTAACGCCGGATGTGATAAAGCCATTTATGGAAGTGGCGACAAACACAAACTATTTCGGAAGCAGCATAGTCAATGACAGGCGCGGCGACAAAGCTCTTGCGGACTCCGGACGCACAAGCACTGACGTCTTCTGGCATAATACGGCAAGGTACTTCATGCGACATTTCGGTCTTGACGCGGCTCCCGAACAGTATCAGTATCTTGCCAAGAGTTATTTTGTCGGGCCTATGAAACTGGTGTCGGCGACTCTTGATTCGGCTTTCAGTCTGACCGACCCAGACTATCCAAGAAAAGGCGCCTCAAGACCATCCGCAGCGGATGATATGGGACCGTGGCTACAGGCTCTTGGCGGCTCAATGCTATACGGCAAGGTCCGTAACAATTCCCAGTCCCTTTACTTTAACTACAAGCGACAGGTGGAGGACAAGATAAAGAGGCTTGGACTCAAAGTTACTTCAAAGGATAATATGGGCAAGCCAGAGGAAGCCAGAGCTTACAGGGAGAGGGTTCTTTCCGAATCTGGAGAGTTCACTCCAGAAGAAATCGCGGACTATGAGCTTATGAGAAGCACAGACAGGGAGCTTACAAAGTTGAGTTCAGACTTCAATACAAACTATAAAGACACATGGATGAATATGGAGAACGCTGACCAGATACGGGATGAGTTTTTGAAATTTGATAACAAAGCCACCACCCAGTATGATAGATTTCTCAATAATTCAACATGGGGAAGGGAGAGGCCATGATTATAAGGATAACCGAGGATATATCCAGATTGGCGTTCAAGCTCAAACACTGGCCTACCCAGACATATATGCAGGACTGGGAGCATTTGCAACTGATAATCCAGCCAGGACAGAACAAGTCATGCCAGTGCAAGGAGCCGTTATCCCCATGGATAGCCTATGGCTGTTTCTATGGTGTCCGCACGGGTATAGACCTGAACAACCCACCACCCAAAGACTTCCCCGCTTTCTGCATACCAGCGTTTGAAGTGGACACGGAGGGGAGAGTGGTGTTCATACTTCCTGAAAGATGGAAAGGCTTGTGCTTTGGCAGATATAACGGGATGATTCGCTACACTCCTGCCAGTGCCAGCCTGCCTTTCAACGCCATGCCTGGTTATGACATAGCATACAAGGAGCCTCCAAAGGGAGTGCCGCCGGAGTTCACCGCTCCGTCATGTACCGACAGACCGAAGCCGCAAGCTCCGCTTCCTGAAATGCCGACTCCCAAGTGTTGTGTGCTTGCCCGCTTTGACATAGACTTCGGCCCAAGGTGTTCGGAATTTATCACAGAGTCTGCGGCCTTTGAGTTCGCTCTTGATACTTGTGGATTAGATTAAATGAATAAAGATAATATTCTTGATACATGGCTATGGCGTAGAACTTTCAATACTGCAATATGTAATTTAATATCTGTAAATCTTTTTGTACTTGTATGGGCTGGAGAAACTACACCATATATGAGAGCTATTTTTGCGATAACGGCTGATATTGTTGCTATGCTATGGTGTGGAGTAGGAGAATCAAAATCTGTAAGGCAATGGATAATAAAAAATTATTTTTTTATACACATAAGTCTTGTGTTATTAGATATATCCATTAGTCCTATATTGCTTTATAGTCCATATATTTATATGCTAACTATGATGATTGTTCTGGATGGTATATTTATGCTTGCATATACTACATTACAGAATGAATTAAGAGAAGCATTAATAATAGACCCATCAAAACGTATATCATATAGTCAGAAGTCAATGCGATTCCACTATATGGGGGCGATTGTTGGAGCTTGTGCCACTTTTATAATTCCTATAGCAGACTATGGAATTTATTATATGTTGGCATCAACAATAGTTGTATCTATACTATGCGCATGTATGACTCTTTATGCTTATATAAAAACAAAAAAATATATGGATAAAGAAAACATACAATTCACCTGCTTTATTAATAATGTTCAGGATTAGTCTTTCGGCCAGGCTTTTTTCTTGGTCCCTTTGGTGTCAGTTTCAAACATTTGATGGTGGGCATGGCGGCCCATGATATGCCCTGCCCAAGATTATAGACAACCGTCTCCACATTTATCCGCTGTAGCTCCAGCGTTTTTTTCAGAATGGTATAGGAATATGACTTGCTCTTGCACCAGTTTTTTATATCGGTAACACTTATATAAATAGCTTTCTCCGCGCGTTCCTGCCTGACATATACTTCCTTTTTGGGATAGGATATAATATATCTATCCATAGAAAAATCGGTTGATGATGTCTCATGGCAATGCGCCTCCCTGTAGGCAGACGCCACGATAAGGGTATTGAGCTGTCGCTCCATAAGATACTGGCCTATGACCTCCTTGTGAAATGGTTTCATTTCCTTGTGGATAGCCCTGTTATAGTCCGAGAAATCGCCCAGGACCCACGCTTCCAGCGCATCCATATCAAAGTCCAGAATCCCGAACTCGCACGCCCAGCGGCCAACTATGAGCGCTATGGCGCATGGATTACTGAAGAACCTTTCCTCATTGGTATAGTTATGATTGACGCACCATGTCTCAATCCTGTATCGCAAGGTCTCAAGCCTGTCCCGTTTCTGGAAAAGCTGATACATGAACTCCGGACCAGCCACGCCATAATTGTCTGAACACATGGCTATGCAGGCATTGATATATTCCTTTACTTTCGGCATATCCTCATATGTTTTGAAGTTGCACTCAAACTCTATGACACGCAAGAGGCTCGCGTCCGAATCCCCACAATATTTTGATGCGGCTTCCTTGAAACTCTTGTTGCCTGTGGTGAATGTAACAGTGTTCCAGCTACCTGTCTTCACCATGTCCGCGCCTGATGAATGCAGTTTCTGTTTCTCCCTGCCGTCAACGAGGGTATATGCCAGTGAATATAAATCCTCATCTTTCACATCTGTCAGCTCGTCCATGAAGCATGGAAGATTATGAAGGGTTGATAGCTTGCGCATACGCAAGACCTGTGATGAGTTGCGCTGCACAAACTGGCGGTCTGGGTGTCCCCAGATAGAAGCACAAGCCCGCAATAGCTGCGACTTGCCAAGTCCAGACTGGGAACTCCATAAAGACATTGTGGCGCTCTTGGCCGCGCCCGAACAGTAGCGCATGAATGGTGCCGCAAAGGCGAGGCATATGGCAAGCTGCGCTATTTTCTGGTCAAGAGTCTTATACATTCTGGGAACATGTTTCCAGTTCTCCAGATTGCCACTGACTCCCATCTCATCTTCGGCAATCCTTTCACATACATCAGAATGATGCACGGGATAGATACCTGTTTCTGTAACTATCCCTTTTCCCACGACAAAACCCTCCACCTCACAATCCAGCTTGGGGTCATGAAAGTTTTTGCACCATCCGAATTTATCCACTGTCTTCAGTTCCACATTGCTTGAGATAACACTCTTGAGATATGCTTGCATAAACGCCACCAGTAAACCAGGCTTTATCCCTGATGAAGCGGGGAACATGTTGCCCTGATAAAACCACCTCATTATCGCTTGAGAGTTCATATCCGCATGGATATTCAGTGGCAGTTTCTCCTTGCGTCCGTCTGGGTGTATCGCCACAAACCAGTGGACACGCTTCGGTGCGCCGTCATCATCAACGGAATGCACTGTATGAGTGTAATACAACTGCACCGAACAGATAAGCTGCTCTACCTGTATCCATTTGCCATAGTCATCTTTCTTTGAGAATCTATATAATATGCCTCGCTTGTCCACTCCGAACTCGGCATCGCGCAAGGCCATCATTGGGAAATCAAAATCTTTCGGTATCTCCAAATGCGCTGGCCTGGCAGTTACAGGCTGTACTGGCGCAAGGGAAAGACCAGGAGATTGCTCTGGTATGGGAGTAGCCGCGACCTCCACACTCCCCTCTGCTGGGAGATTGTGAAGCTGTATCGGACTTGTGATTTTACCCCTGTGCGGACACTTCAGACATATGTCTGGATTGAGCGAATAGAATCTGTCGCATCTTGCAGGCATATCATCAGGCGCATGGGTGAATTTTCTTTCGGTGTCATCATAAACATATCTCCCCTTGTCCATAGCGGAGAGTTTGTGCGCCCATTCGCGTCCATCAACACATCTTTTCAATACCGACATGGCGGCATACCACTGCGGCTCACTGCACAATCCGGCGGTCAGCATACATCCGCAATTTCTAACGATAGGCTCGGCTTTTACTTTCGGCTTCTGCGGTCTGACTCCAGTTTGCGCAAGCACCTGCGCCATTGCAGGAGAGGATAGCGGAGGTGTAACATGAGAAACTTTCGGAGCCACGCTATGAGTAGTGGGCGTGCTTGTCCTTGCAAGAAGCGGAGCCGTTATTCCACTATAAGTTTTCTTCGCCTGCTCAAGCCATTCATTAGGCTCCCAGTCCTTGCCAGTATCTATAATGACGGAGGCCAGGTTGCCGCCAGACTTGTGGTGTATCGTGCCTGGCATACGCATAACCCGCGCCGCGTCTTCCGTACATTTGTCTATGATAAAATTGTTTTGCCTCGCAAGCCCAACAAGTATCTGGGCCATTGTCTTCCATACGGGTATGTCAAGACTCGCGGTGAAAGTCCAGTAGGCGGCATAGCCAGTGCCCGTGCTGACAACGATAGTGGGCTTTAGTCCTGTCGCTCCTATGAAATTCTGGAGAGCGTTTATCGCGTCTGGCTGCGTGGGATAGGAATTGAATTTCTTGCCGACATCTATGTCAAACCATAGGCTTTTGACTGACAAGGCGTTCTCGGCAAGCCGGCCTTTATTTATATCACTGAACACAACCGGAGTGAAGTAGGTCTCCATACCCTGTCTGTTCAATGTCTGGGCATGGGATACGGCATCAGTGGGATTTATATATGGCTTGTGAATAACCCGACTATTCTTGGCACCGGGTGATTTCTGTATGCCCACAATATACGCGCAAGCGGGAGGCGAAATTGGTAGGGGTAGTATTCTTTGGAGGAAGTGAACCATCTTTATTCCGTATATATAAAATAAGGGGCATGTTGTTTGTCTGGCAATCCTCGGAATGGGTGTGGTTCAGGCACCTTTTTTAGGACTGCCAAACAAAAAGCATACCCCTTATCTAGTTATGTGAAAATATAATCTATGAAAGCATCTCTGTCAAGTTGTTTATGGCGTTTGCCGTAACAGGATTAAGATTTTTCTTTTGTCCCTGCTGTGTCTGTCCCGGCTGGGCCACTGACTCATTCACAGGTGCTGTCGGTACGGGCTGCTCAACGACGTCATTCACCGGAGCTGTGGGAACTGGCTGTGCTACTGGCTGCTGTGGCGCGTTGCCGCTTAATATCTGCTCGGCCTGTTCAAGTAATGAACCCACTGGCTCATTCACCGGAGCCTGCGCCGTCTGCACTGGGGGCACTTGTGGCGCCTGTTCTGGCTGGGGCTGTGGCATGGGAGGCACGACATCCTGTAGGGGAGCCGTCACTGGCTGCTGTACTGGTTGTTGTTGAACAGGCTGTTGAACAGGCTGCGCTTGTTGTTGCATAGGTGGCTGCTGATATACAGGCTGCGCTGGCTCTGCCATCTGCTGCGGAGGGATAGGCGTCTGCTTCACTTTGGGATAGTCCAGAATTTCTTTAACCTTCAGCATATCCTGCACCTGCTGGGAGAGCATGGTGTTGACCACCGCCTCAAAAGTGGTGTTGTCAATATACTGTGGACCAGTCATATCACTGGTCATACTCGGACGGAACACTACCACGCCAGGTACGGGAGAGGCCAAATCTATCATTATCTGTGTCATAAACATTGATGGGCTGCAATAGAAATTCGGGGGCTGTGAGAACCTGTTGCAGAACCCCATAAGACCGCTCCACTTGTACTCATTCAAATGTGTATTGGATTTACCGAACTGGGAGGCGCTTGTGATGTCCAGAATGTAGGGATTCTGCAAGCCAAGCGTCCACTCTCCTGTCTGCTGATTTACCTGCGCAAGCGCCCATACGCTGCGTCTTGCGATACGGAATTTCCACCGCTCCACGCCGTCTATAAGCTGCTTCACCCGCAGGTGTTCTGGGAGAGCTGCCGGAAACTGTGAATGGTCGGGCCAGTTCCAGCAAAGGTCTGGCTCTTCAGGCTCCTGACCCACAACGTACTGTCGCTCATACCATGTGCAAAAATCAATATCCGAAAATCCAAGCAGGATGCCGACAAGCCGCCCATTCTGAACACGCCTTTCAACGCCCGCCTCAATCAGTGTGAAGTCTGCTTTGCCAATTCTTACCCTATTAAAGCGTCCCTGAAATCCACTTGTCCACTGTTCGGCCAGCTTGTTATACTGGGAAAGAAACTGCTCTGGCAAACTCGGTGGCACTGAAGATACTGTCTGTGTTGGTAACTGACTCATAATAACCCGCTCCTAATTTTTTTCTCTTGTGAATGTCATATCCATTTTTTCAACCGGCGTCAAACCCCTAGCCTGGAAATCTTTTTCGCCCCACTGAAACACATCCGCCATTTCCTCAATGACTGTCTTGGCCGTTCTTTTCTGGACCATGAGACCATCAGATAATGGCCTGCCATGCTTGCCATTGTCAACCATCTGCGCCAGCATCGCCCTCGCGAACAGGTCTATGTCAGCTATGTCATAGCGCACATTGGGTTTCAACACGAACCGTCCAATCTTTTCAAACTTGACAGACGGCATCTGCTGTGAAGCCATTTCAGAAATCAAAGATTCCTTCAGGCTCTCCTCTGTCTCCTTCGCTTCCCTGGCTTGCCTGTCCAGTTCCTCCCTCTGCGCTCTGGCCTCTGCATATTTTTTTGCTAAATCCACCAGACTTGTTGTCGTAAACCCGCTCTTCAAAGTTTCCATAATACATCTCCACCCATTGCATAAATTCGTCTTTGTCATAAACCACAAACTTGCCAAACCTTCTGGCATGAGGGGCAATCTCCGGATACTTCTGTGAAATAAAAATCAACTGCTGTGGCTTTATTATTCCTCCTGTAAGTTTGCCAATGTCTGTTCTGCGAAACATTAATGGTAAAGTGTTTCTCAAATTCTCCATAATTTTTTCATCAATCTTCATGGCTATGTTTCCTCCTATGGATATAACATAACCACACTAAACCATAAACGTCAAGAGTTATTCCGTAAAAAATTCCTTGAACATCTCGGCTATCTTCTTGCCCATGTCATATCCCTTCTGGATAGCGGCAAGCGCCTTGCGTTCCTCTGGCGTGGATATGACATGGACTATGTTTATATTCTTTGACGTCTGCTTGTTACTGCTCAATCTTTCTACTGACTGGGCATAGACAAACCCGCCAGTAAGAGGAACGCCATTGAATATCATGGTGTCAGCGGCAGACAACTCAACCCCCATTGCCGTAGTGGTAGGATGACATACCAGCACATGCGGGTCCTTGCCATTCTGGAACCTCGCCAGAATGTCGGCGCGCTGTGTTCCTGTTATTGAACCGTCCACTTTCTCGCAAGTATAACCCGCCGCTCTTATCTCATCCACCGTCATCTGTATGCCCTTGATAAACCCGCAAAAGATAACAACCTTCCTGTCTGTCTCCTTTATAATGTCCAGTATGGTCTGTGTCCGCTCTCCGTGGTCAAGATAGATAACCCCATCATTATGAGTCTTGACCGCTCCTATCGCCACCTGCATGAGTTTGTTCAACAACACTCCGCCATTGGCCGCTGTTATCACCTCTCCAGAATCAAGAAGCGCTATGGCCTCATCACGCAAGTCCTTGCGCATAACCTTCTGCGCCTGCGACAAGTCACACTCCCTTATCTGCGTGGTGACTGGCGGCAGGTCCAGTATGTCATCCTTGTTGAATCTTATGGCTGGCTGCATGGCCTTATAGATAACATCCTTCGCTCCAGCCGCGAGGCTTCTCTGGTATGGCTCCGAACCCCACTGGTATGTTGTAAGGTTCATCCACCCCTGCTTTGTCGTACATGGCAACTGACCAGGGTTTATCACCTTGCACATCCCGTAAACCATTTCAGGATTATCGGCAGGGGAGCCAGTCAGACCATACACATATTTCACTGGCGTCTTGTTACATATATCATATATAGCCCTATGCCTCTTGCTTGTTGAGTTGCCAACATGGGTAAGCTCATCCACTACGACCGCTCCTATGCGCCCCTCATTACAGGCTTTCATAAAAGCGTCCCGGCTTATCCTTGCCGAGTCATAATTGGTTATATAAAAGTCCGCCGGTTTCTCCAGAACCTTCGCCCTGTCTTTCCCATGCGCCACTATCACTCTCGCTCCAGGCAACATGGACTCTATGCTTGCTTTCCACACACCATGTATGGTAGTGAGCGTTGTAATAATAAGACAGCCACCTGTTATGGCGTGTATTCGCTGCAAGTAGTCTATGCCCAGGAGCGTGGCGGACGTCTTGCCAAGGCGAGGGGAAGCCAAATCATAGCTTCTTGGGTATAGCGTCATAAAGGCCGCTATCTCAAGCTGATGTTTCATTGGCCTGTATTTCCCCTCAACCAATGGCAGTCTGTCAAAACATATGGGAGCGGCCTCAAGCGCGGCTCGCACTCCCATGTTATATAACAGACGGCAGGCTCCTATGCTCCAGGGTATCTGGACAAACTTGCCACTGACCTTTGTATCAGGTATGGCGGCAAGCTGCATGACATTCTCCGGTCTATCCAGCTTCGCCACCATCTGCTGATATTCAGGATATAGAACAAGATTCTCCATCACTCTCATCGCTCACCCACACCTGCATGGCCTGTTCAAAGGCGTCCAGAGTATCCTCATTCACCACTATCACTGCGCCTCCGGCAAGTTCTATCCTGTCCCCAACATATTTCTGGATTGTCGTCCTCTTGTTATTACCCGCCTTGGTCTCCACACCGACAAACAACCCGCCAGCGCATACTATAAAGTCCGGCACACCTCTCTTGCATCCAAGCCCTCTTTGCACAGGCATGAAGTACCAGCATTTATCTCCCAGACTTTCAAGTATCGCTTTAACTTTCGTCTTTATCTTACCTTCCGGTGTTGTCATAATTCTCCATATCCTTCTTCAGTTTGCAATACAGGTCATCCGCTTCAGCCTCATCAGTGAAACTTAATGAAGCTATGACCATAAGACCAACAAATATTTTTACAACCCATTTATTCTGAAAGAAAAGACCTGTAACCTTTCTTTTCTCAACATCGGTGATAGATTCATAAGGAACAAATATCTGTAAGTCTTTAGCAAGGAACTCAATAACCCGCATTAGTAATCTCCATCAAAAGAACCTGTCTATTATCCAGTGTACGAACATCCAGAATACAAGGACAGTAACACCAGCGGCGAATCCTGAAGTCACAGCCACCCAGAATAACTCATGCGTCATAATCCATCTTCCTCCTTTTCCGTTTATTCCATCTCTCCCAAGCCTCTTTTGCATTAGAAGAAAGTGGCCCAGCAGCTTGACAACTATCGCACTGTACTACCCAACCATATTCTGTAGGAAGAATAGTAGCATAAAGACATTCACAAAAAGGACATCTATTTTCTCTTTCCAATTCTACTTCTTGTACTCTTCCTGTAATATTCATAACCCACACTCCTTTTTCTTGTACCATTCGCACCATTTACAAAAAACATTATTGGTAGGCGGAAAATAATTATTCTTTATGCTCTGCCGACAGTCCCTGATAGTATCAAGAACGTCCTGAACATCCGCCAGTCCCCTTGAAAAATCTATGCTGGCATAATCTATATCACCACTGTCTATATACCAGTAGTAATACGCCACCTCTTTCACGCCATAGATTATATGCCCAAGCAAAGCCTCAACCCGTAACTGGAAATGGTCATTATCATATTTCTTCCCAGTCTTTATGTCCCCTATAAACAGACAGTCATACGCATCCTCCGGCACAAGCACGACATCCGCCTTGGCTCGCAAGGCCGCCGCCTCATCCCACCAGCCACAGGGATTGCACTTCCCATCAACGCACATCTCATGCTCAATGCGCAAGTCCCATCCTGTCTTGCGCATCCCCACAACAAAGTCCACAGTGTCCTTCGCCATCATTATGTCAACCTGGTTGTCAAACTGGCCGCTTATATCATCAGACCAGCCCATCCGCATGGCGCGCTCCATAAGCGTGTGCATCTGGGTACCTCTGGTCTTTTGTTTTGTCGGCTTCCAGACAATTTGACGCGTCACCGTCTTCCCATAAAACTGCCTCGGACACTGCCTGAATGTCTGTAAGTTACTAGGAGATAATACGACACTCATACATCTCCACCGCCTCTTTATAACCCACATCCCGCAACTTATTGAGCAGGAGCTTCATCATGTCCTCTGGCGCGCACACCCGCAACGCTTCGGCCAACTCTTTTGAATCCCTCTCCCTCGCCTCCGCCAACTTGTCGGCAAACAGCTTCACAGCCTTATGCCTCTCATAGTCCATTTCTTTCTGGCGTAAATTCTCCTGTAACAATTTATGCGTAAACGCGGCAGTCCCCATATCGCACCTCCTATTTCTCACATACCTGATTTACATACTCATAATTCCACAACCGGACCAGCACTGTCATGCAGTCCATAAGCTCCGATGGAAAATCATGTTCATGCGTTCCCTCAAGGGCTCCCTTAAGTTCCTCCACTTCTTCCAGAAAGTCATTCATAAGCTGGGTTCTATTCTGGTCAATGGACCTATGTTTCATCCTCGCAACCCGCAGGAATGAACACAGGTTTATGAGTATGCTCTCTCCAGCAAGCTCATCTCCATTACCAAGAGTCCTGTATATATCTATAGCCCTATCTTTCATAAAGCCATAGTAATCATCGGAACTTGCATATCTTGTCATATCTTCCTCCTATCTATGCCGTGGGAAACCTATCCTTAATGGCCGCCACAATCTCATCATCAAGGCCGTTTATATAGTCTATCAGCTCCTGACTATAGACTTCGCTGGCTCCGCCATTCAAATGTTTCACCGTGTCTATCAACGCACCCGTGATTTTCTTGCCGTCAATCTCCCTCGGCTGCCATGTATCAGTTTCGGAATCATAAACAGCGTACTGCGCCTCGGGCACATATGTCGGCTTGTCTTTCACAGCCTTACGCGTCTTTGTCTTTTTCTCAACAGGCCTGCTCTCTCCCTTGTCTTCCCTGCTTATCGCCTCAATGTCCGCCTTGGCTTTGGTAAGTGACAGGTCCAGCGCGTCAATGCGTGACTTAAGACTGGCCTCAAGCTCCGCGAAATCATGCTTGAGTTTCCCGTTCTCCCATGTCAACTCATTCACCTTGTCAATAAGCCTTGGCACAACTACCTGCACCAGCTTGTCAATCGGCTCCATCGCCGCCATCTCCTCTGGACTGATAGACTGGGCAATCTTCTTTGGCTTCTCAACATTGTACTCTGACATGACAATCTCCTTATTAAATGTTATTATATCATGGGCACAGGTTTCCCCATGCCCATAAGTTTTTATTATCCCAAATCCTCTGGCAAGTCAATAAGCTCATCAAGGTAACATGCGCATACACCCTCCATATATGGCCACGCCTTGCCAAACCTGTCCATGACAAGCCTTATATAATTCACCGCCGCCTCTTTCACTTTCGGATTGCGTCTTGCCTCATACGCAACCTTGTCCACCCTGCATAAAAGTCTCACCTGTTCCATACTTATGCCGCCTTTTTATTTAATAACGCCTCGCGCAACATCTTCTGAAGCACGCCAGGCACCTTGTCAAGCTCATACACATTCTCATGCACAAGCCCATCATAATCATCAAGAATGTCCGTGCATATGCCTATGCCATATAACTCCACTCCCTTACGCGCCGCACTCTTTATCATGTCCAGCGCAGTACCCTTGTCACATGTTTCCCCATCTGTGAACACAAAGAGAACCCTGCGCTTGTCCGTCTTGTACTCCTGTAATATCCTTCCAATAGCCATGCCAAGGCATGTCCCACCTTCAGCATCCGCTGTCACATAGTTCCTTAAATCCCTGTCATCAGCGGGTTTATACGCATCATCAAAATATGCCACATGCATATCTATACCACGCCTACCATTGAGCGCATGATATATCGCAAGCAGACTCCGCGCCACTATCTTAATCCGTTCTCCATCCATTGAGCCGGATGTATCACAAAGTATCTTCAGCTCAACATTCACATCCCGCTGCACACCCTTTGTCATAAAGACATCCGCGCTTCCAGTCCTGACTTTATATAATCTTCTTTTGGCAATACTTGTCCCAGCATAATCAGGACGCGCTGGCCTATATGAATGATGCTGCAAGAGAGGCATAAGAGTCCTCCCCATTCTTGCGGCCATATTCGTTATGACTTTTACAGAACTCTGTCTAGTCCAATCACATTTTAAATAATCATTATACTCATCATTCTTCCCTATATTGAACTCCTCAATCTCCATTTTTTTCTCAGTATCATACGTTTTCAATTCTTCTGAAAACCTATTGCTCAACGCGTTGCCAATATCACTTGAGAAAATTCCCAAACCATACCCTGGTTGTTCCTCACCTTGCGCCTCGTTCAATGCCTCATCCAGCTCACTGTCACCAGTACTATCAGTCTCTCCCGATGCGCCGCCACTCTCCCCAGAATCTCCCTGGTTATCACTATCCTGATTGCCGTCCTCTCCAGTATTCTGCTGGGAATTATTCTGGGCAACATCCTCATTAAAACGCATACAAATCAAAGCGTAAAGCTCCCTGGCACAACGCACACTATCCTCTGTGCAATCACATGACGCATCCAGAAGCTCGTCAAGCTCCTTGCGTTCGCCTTTGAATATCGCATACAAAACCTTTCTCATGGCATTGGCATGGCTCTGAAACTCTTTCACCAGACGCGCCCGTCTGATATATAAAAGAGCATAATCAACAATTTCTATAATATCCATACGCGGGTTTCTTTTGTATTTTTTTACAGTATCTTTTATGTATACCGGCATCTTGCAGTCAAATACGCTTTTCGCAAGAGCTTCCAGATTCTCCCTGCACCCGGGGAAAATCTCTCCCATCTTGCGCTCCACCATCTCATCCTCATAGATATTGGCAAGCGTATGCTCATCTCTATATAATTCCTGTAATTTATCAAAGTCTGTCCACTTCACATGCCCTGTCTCATGGTCAATATATCCATGAACCAGTTGACTATGGGAATTGTCATCCGGTACAGGGATATGGATTGTATATTTTCCGCTCTTGAAACCGGCATATGCCCTGCCATCAAACGACAACATGGCACGGACATTTTTCTTTTCACTCAACGCCTTTGTAAGCATTGTAATCTCACTAACCTTCATAACACTCTCCTTTATTTATGGGCATGGGTTTCCCCATGCCCTATTAGTTATTAGAATAAACCGAATGAGTCAAGAAATACCCCATCACCATCTTTCTTGTCATCATCTGGCGCCATTGGAATGACTGACTCGGGTTTGACCGGCTCGGGTACAGGCTCGGCTTCTAGCACTCCTTCCTCATCAGTGCCTGACAGTAACTGCTCCGCTTCAGATATAATACTGTCAGGCTCACTATCCTGTGGCGCGAGACTCACCGCCTTGTTCCACACCTCAAGACCTGACTCATTGCCAGATAAACTATCAACAAATGACTGCAACCCCTCCGACGTAGCCAATGGCGCAAGCGCCGCGTTGATAGTCTCCCTGCTCGGCAGGGTCGTTAGCGCCGTTAGCACGTCCGCAAGTTTCGCCAGGTGCGGACTGCCCATGAACGTCAGCGCCTTGCACCTTTCTATAAGACGCTCAAGAGGTTTCACCGTATTCTTGCTACTGGTCTTTGAATAGACACTCTCCCGCGTGGCGGCAATCTCCTCCGCCATATTCGCCACCGACTCGTCAACGAGAGAGTCCAGTTTTTTCTCTGTCGCATCTCCCACTGGCGAGATTCTCACAGTGTCCCAGCCAAAGACAAACCTGCTCCCTATCTCATGCGGACTGGGCATGGCAGGCTGCATTATATGCGCCCAGTCCTTATGCTCATCAAGCCACTCATCACAAACGGCCTGATATTCTCCCTCCAGTTTTGTTACCTCATTATAAAACTCATTGCGCAAGGCATCAAGCCCAGCCTCCACATCCTGAAGCTGGTCCTCGCCACACATGTAGCCACCTATGAACGGCATGCACTTGCTCATCATAAGCGTCCGCATCCTGGACTTTATAGCAAGGAACGGACGCAGCTTGTCCTTGTCATATATCGCCTTGCTACCGAAACTCTTGGTCACGTCATCCGGGGGCAGCTTGTCAGGGTCAACAGGCAACTCCTCGCGCTTGAGCGTGGCCTTGCCTGTCCAAATAGTAATATTAGGAATAACAAAAATACCGTTAGATACAACATTCTGGTCCGCCATTTTCTTTTCTCCATTCTGTTAGATTGTTCACTTACCTACAAATACCAGACGCCACCATGCGGCATGAATATCCCACCAGTAGTCGGCGTCAATCTCCACCCATTTATGCACCTTCTGGGTGGTCTTGCAAAACTTTGTAAATCTTCTTGAATGAAATCTCATTTCGTACTCCCCGCCACCCTCTGCAAAAGCGCCTTCAACACCGACATGCTCGCGCTGTCTGTCGTCACCGACCTCTCAAGCGCGTACTCCACCACGTTGATGCCAGCTTTCGCAAGCGGCTTATATATCTCAATCTGTTTCGCCCAGCGCATAAGCGACCTCGTGCTTATGGCAGTGGTCAGCTCCTGCGTTATGTCTGAATAGTCGCTTGAGATTTTCTCTCCAGCCAATGCCTTTCGTGTAAGCCCAGCCAGCTTCACCATATACGAGATTATGGTCTTGTCAAGATTCGGATATGCCTTTATGAGAAATGCCATCTCCTGTTTCTCATTGACATAACTTGCACTGATATTAATAAAACGATTCACAAACGCCATGTTCTGCGCATTTGTGCCCACATACAGACCAGAAATATCACCATTGCCATTTGTATTGGCCGTGGCGATAAACTTAAACCCAGGCTCCGGAACTATCACCTCCCCTGTATCTGGTATCCGCAATGGGCTGCCATCAAGGACAGTATTAAGTCCAGCCGCAAGAGAGGGCTGCAAATAGTCTATCTCATTCAGCAGGAATATGCCGCCTTGCTTCATCGCACAAGCCAGCGCGCCGTCAACCCAGACGGTCTCGCCGTTCTCCAGACCGATATGTCCGAACAGGTCAGACGCGGACATGTCAGGCGTGGCCGTGATTTCAAAAACGGGATAGCGGAGCCTGGCCGCCACCCACTTCACACCAAGAGTCTTGCCACAACCCGTAGGGCCTGAAATCCATATCGGCTCATTATAATTAATAAGCTGCGGAATCAGGTCACGCGCCACCCACTCCTGCGGGATGTAGTCCCTGCGCAATGGCGGCACGTCTTCTGTAGCTTGGTCATATCCAGCAATCAGATTGCCACTCGCCTTCCCAGCAAACAACTTCCCCGCGTCATAATTCACATAAGTCGCCATAATAATCTCCTTTTCTTTTTATAAATTATTACTATTATCTTTATAGCAGGCCAGCACTGGCAATACCGACCTGCCTATGCCTCTTATAACACTAGGCTATCTCTTTGGCAATAGCCTGGTACTTCTCTCTCGCATACAAGTACTCGCGAACGGCGCTATCATACTCCCTCTGATTGGCGCTGTCAACTATTCCCTGCGCCTCTCCCTCGGCATACTCCCTGCAGTAGTCGTAGCCGTAGAATCCCCAACAAGAGTCCAGCTCCTCACCTGTCCTCCTGTCCAGAATCCTGTAGCCATAAACCTCCCCAGACAAGTATGCCGAGAACTCCGCTATCTCACCCTTGAGAGCCTCCTTTATGTCAGACTCTGAAGGGATGTTGTCGCCGTAGAACTCCCTTATCTTGTCAGGCGTGGTATAAATGTACCCCGACATGCCACTATCCCATGAGCCAGCATACTCACTCACGGACAGGCTTATGCTCCCGTGAATGTTCGCATACACCGGCAGATAAATAGCATCCTTCGGCATCTCAAATTCATCTGGAGATATGTCTTCATCACCTAACATATATCTGTTACTGTGATAAACTATCTTGCCCAAATTGTCAAACATTTCCCTGGGATTTTCAGCATACTGGTCATACTCAATCCTGATTTCCAAATCCTGCACGTTCATAATATATCTCCTAATGTTAGATTATTATGGCAAAATTGCCTGGAATTTACAATGCCAGTCCAGACCACGCATAATATTATGAGTTATACATGGTCTGTCAGACACTATAAAACTACCAACAGTCTCCTGTATAGAAACTTATCCAGTCCTTGCCCACTATACAAGGGCACCAGAATACTCCCCATAAAATGTCTATCTGGTATCTCATTCCCTGGTAGCGACTACCCCAGAAGCGCTTGCAGAATCTTTCAGGCATCTTCCATGTACGCCAGTTGCCGTCTCTCTCCATTGAAAGAGGCTTGACATTTGTCCGAAACTCCTTGCCAGTCAACCTACTACGAAATTCCAGTCTCATATGTTACCTCTTATTGTGGCGCCAGCATGATACACATACTAGCGCCGGTTATAGGTTATCAGCTATTGGTCCTTGCGCCTTATCACAACGGGGATAAGGCTGTTGGAAGTTAATAAATATTTGTGCCCAGTTTCGCGCGAGATTGCCTTTATAAGCTCCGCAATCCCCTGGGCTATGGTCATATAACGTCTTGGCTGATTCACTGGCCGCAAGGCGTCATACAACGCCATAATAAAGGCGTTGTCATACGCCTCCGTATTGGACGCAAGAATGTGCTTGCCACGGCCAACCCCATATCTGCCATCGTCAGGCAGCTTAATCTCCAGACGGCAGGCAACCTGCGCTGGCTCAAAGCGCAAGGCGTGATAGTACCACGTCCGCGCCACTAATTCCGGCCTGCTCATATCAGCAGACCAGAAATACACCATCTGGCCGCCGCAATAATTGGCTGGATGTTCCATGCCTCTCACTGCAAAATCGGTGCAGCGCATGTTATTTAAGTTAAACATAGAATAATCTCCTTTATGTTTTTACATGAAGCTATCTCTAAAATCCCTGTCCCAGCCAAGGAACCAGGATACAAAGCTATCATCTATCTCCTTCTGTATCCACGCCTCTATCCGCGCGGACAGCAGGTTAATTGCCTGCTTACGGTAGCGCACAGGGTACCTATCGTTTTCAATAATACTATTCGCATCCTCAAGAGAGGACCTCT
>JAAUYS010000166.1 GCA_014804995.1 Clostridia bacterium | reverse complement strand
TTGAGCGCGACGTCCGTCCCGGTTTCGTCCGATGCCGGCGTAGCCAGTCTTTTCGCGGTATTCGGGGAGTCCCTTGCGGCCATGCTTGGGCTCGGGATGACGATACTGGCAGCGATCGTAGGCGCCGTGGCGCTGGCATGCGTGCTCCTGTTCGTCCTGAACGTCCGTAGGGCAACGACGCATTTGGGCCGGAACAAGATGTTGAAGCTGTACCCGTCGGACAGCGGCCTGCGCGTGTACCGTTATCAGTTGGCATGGACGATCCTGGGCCTTTTGTGGTCCATCGTCGTCCTTTTCGGAATCGTGTCGGGGCCGGAGCCGAGCGTGCCCGCAATCGTGGTTGGATGCGTGCCCTTAGTCTCCATGGTCCTCGATCTGGTCACGTGGATTTATACCACGGTAAAATTCGATAAATTGATGGAGGAGATGGTCGACTGATATGATGGGTCACAATCACATGTTGACCGGCGTGTCTGTTACCGTAGCGGGTGCGGCGGTCGTACATGCGGCCATGAACGAGCCGGTGTTTGCTGAACCATTGAATCAGTTCGTTGAGTTTGTTTGGACGAAGCCTTCTGGCGGACGCGACCTGGTATGGGCCATGGTGGCGGCGTCGATGGTGCTGCTGGGCAGCCTCCTGCCCGACATCGATCACGAAAAGTCGTTCCTTGGACGGTACGTACATATAAACGTACCGCACAGGACCTGGACGCATGCGATATGGTGTCCGTTGCTGTTGTTCGTGCTCTCGTCGAAATGGCCCATTCTTTTTTGGATTGGCCTGGGTTGGTCGGTGCACGAGGTGTTCGACAACATGAGCAAGGCCGGCGTGTGTTTCTTCTATCCAATCACCAAGCCGATAACGTACGCCATAAACTCGCAGGGCAAGATCTACAGGGCAAAGAAGGGCACGAACCCTCCGAAGAGTTTCCGGATCAAGAAGAACCATAAGGTGTGGTTCTACAAGGCCGGCAACTATTCGGAAACGATAGTTTCCTGCGTGTCCTGTGCTTTGTGTTTCATACTGTCGGGATTCCTGTTCTGGAAGTTTCCATTGATTTGAGGTCTGAAAACCCCTCTGCCGACGGCAGAGGGGTTGTTTGTTTTTATCAGGGGAATTCGAGAGATGCGTCGTGTTTCGAGTATTGGTCGAACGTTGGCGCTCGCATTTCATTGTATGTTCCCATCATGTTTCGACTTTCGGTTCTTTTCGGCGGTTCCGTTTTCCTGAGTTCTATTTGGGTCAGGTCCTCCGTTATAGACACGTATTGTTCGTGAAGGTCCTTCTTCAATGTCGCGTCGCCAAGCTCCTTCGGCTTGAACTTGTTGGCGCCGTACGATCGGGCCTGCTGTTGCTGCGGTGGCCTCAGCTTTTCCTTGTATACCTTCGTCTGTTGTATGAGGTCCGGTATGTCGAACTCGGGGAGGTGGATGACCGTCGGTTTGCTTTTCGGATCGCTTACGGCCTGGTGCCTGGATATGTCGGGGAACGCGGTTATGATTTGGTAATATGGTTCTTCGTATGGTATCTGCTGGAGTACCATCGTTATCACGTTCGTGCCGTAAGCTTTTATCTCGTCCCTTTCGAACTTGAACCCGTATCCGACAAAGTCGTTGTCAACGGTACAGGAAAACGCTTTCGTGTCGTAGTCCTTGCCGTTGTCGAGCCATTTGTTTATGGGACCCTGGAGTATCTGGTTTGCGATGGACGTGTAGTCCTGCAGCGCGTCCATCGCAGTCTCGTGCCCGTAGTCCGGGTTCGGCACGAACGTGGAGTTCGTGGTCGTTTCCCGTTCCTTCGATATCCTGTTGTAAAACTTGTTGGTCAATGCCCGGTTCAACGTCTGTGCGGGGTCACCGGTGTGGTGCTCGAGGTGGGCCTCGTTTTGGAACTTGGGTTCGGTCATGGCTGCATCAGTCCTTTATCAGTCTCGGTTCCGGGTTCTCGTCCGGATGCGCTTTATAGTATTCGCGCCGTTCATCCTGTGCGCGGACGACCTGGTTTATCCTGTCGGGGTCCTTCCGGAGATCGAGTATCTTCTTTCGGAGATATTCGGGCGGGTACTTTGACACGCATAGATGGACGATCGGCGTCGACCAGTCAGGGTCGTCGGGGTAGAAGGTTATCCGGTCTCTTATCTGGTCGTGGGGGACATGCTCTTTTGCCTGGCGCTTGTTGTAGATCTGGTAGTCCGTTTCTCCGATGGAGTCGAAGAGGATCCTCAGGTTCGCGTCCTCTCCGCCAGGGAAGTTGAGGTACGTGTCCCTGTCTGTTTTCATTGAAGGGTCGAGTGTAACCATATCGTTCTCCTTTATCGTTTTTGGTTTTTGCCGGCGCGTTTCCGTGCGTCGCTATGTATGGCCCCGTGGTCGCCTGTTGGGAGTGGCCGGAGGCCACGACCTTCAGGAGGCCCGCCGCTGGAAGCGGCGACGGGGCATCGTTTATTCTCGTTCCTGTACCTGTTCCTGGTCGAGCAGGTTTAGTACGTGGTTCACGTTGTCCGAGTTGATTACGATCCGGTCGTTGATCTTTTCGTACATGACCAGTTTCGTGGGTTCCTCATTCGGGTCACTTGGGACATAGACCGCGTAGGGGACCTCAGGTACTTTGTATCGGCCGTCGTCCCGTTTCAGGAGCTCCTTTCCCTGTTCGGAACGGGTGCATATGAAATAGACGTCGTTCCGGTCGCCGAAGACCTTATCGAGGTCCTCGAACGTCGCGTGGCAGTCCTTGCAGTCGAAGCGGTAGAAGATTACGGCCACGTCCGACAGGTTGGCCGGGAGCTTGTCCTCGACAGGGGACTGCCTGACGCACGATTCCATTTCGGAGAACGACATCCATACGTCTCGGTTGCCGTGCGTGTACGACCGTCCGTAGATCATCAGCATGAGGAAGACTGCCGTGCAGTATAGCAGGGTCATGGCACAGCCGCCATATTTCACGGCCCTGTTCGCCACCTGTTTCGGCTTGTGCTTGCCCAGAAGTATAAGCATGGCTATTACGCCCACCCATATTCCCGTCGCGGTGATTATTCCTGTAACTAGGTTCACGTGTCTCGTTGGTGGCCATACGGTTTTATTATCCTTATCGTATAGCCACGGCTCCTTTCCGTATGGTATCGGGAGTTCTTGACGTAGATCCGGTTCGGGGATTTCCTGGGTATCTTCTCGATTATCGATATGACGCACTTCACGAGGAGCGTCACGAGGATTACCAGGACCAGGAGCAGTGCGATTCCTGTCATGATCATTATATTTTGTTCAGTCATGTTCTTTATCCTTTTTATCGTGGTATGTTGTCATTTCATCGGGGGTAAGTATAAGGGCCGTGAGGCTCTTGGCAGGCTTGTCGTCCATGCATGCCTGTCTGTTCGTGCCGTTATGCAAAAGCTGGGTGACGCGTCTTCGGCAGTCCGTTCGGACGCATGTATTCTTGGCGTTTTTAAGCGGAACGGTTTTCTTGTTCTTCGGCCCTGCGGGCGAAGATCCTGGCATTCAGCCTGCTTTCGTCCCTCAAGTCCTTGAGTTTGGAAATCCGCAGGCGTAGCGACGATTGTGACTTCTGTCGGCATTCCTCCTCGAGTTCCTCGATTTTCTTCGTCAGGATGTCGGCATTGTATTGACATTCCTCGGACATTTTTCTGAAATAAGAGGACAAGTGTGGGTCATCCCTTTCCAATTTTGTGCGGGGGATTGACCCTGGTGCTTTCTTTTGGACATAACGCACATTGGTATTATAGCATGTTTGACGACTTCGGTCAATAGGAAGAAAAAGGGCATGGTTTGGACGTACGTGAAGAAAAAATCTGCATGGCAATGATGCCATGCAGATTTTCGTGGGCGTCATTCCCTGGCCTTCTTTGACTTCTCGTAGCTTATCCATACTTCCGAGTAGAGGTACGGTATGCCGTTGCGCTTTGTATCGTACTTGTCGCGGTGTTCCAGGGTATCCTGCAGGACCTTGGTGATAAGGGTACAGAGTTCCTCGATGGTATACTCGTGTCCGTTCTTCTGTATCGCGGCGGTCTTTATGAAGCAGTCGAGTTTTCGTCTATAGCGTCCGATGACGCTGAACAGGAAGAGGGAGTGGTCGTTCTCGAAATCGTCCAGGGTCTTGTTTATCTTGCATCTGAGCAACAGGTCGTACAGTTTCTTCCCATCCGGAATCGTCGAGATGTCGATGTCCTCGTATTTTTTCGGACCCTTGGCCCTTATCGTCGGTTTTTGGGTCTTTGCCAGATCTTTCAACAACATGGGGAACGAACCGTTGCCCGTTGCCGGAGGCAACGTTTTCCGGGTGAACGTTACGTAATGGACCGTCAGCACCTCGTACCAGCCATGTTTTTCCTTTATCTGTGCCTTGTTCTGGACGTTCCTGTAGTCGGGGTTCGTCGCGTAGTCGTCCGGCAGGGGCAATATGAGGTGGTAACCCTTTCCGGACATGGATACTTCCCCATATACGTAGGGGAGTTCCAGCAGGGATTGCCTGACGTCATCCGGACACTTGGGTTCTATGTCGAGGCATACGTAGTCGTCATAGGGTATCTGGAGCCAGTAGGCGCAGTTTATGATGTCAGTCGTTTCCGTCACGGCACCGTCGGTGAGTTCCTCGAGCGTTGCCAACGACTTTTCGTCGTGTGTCGTCGCCCCGAATACCTTAGGCTTGCCGTTCAGTACTTCCCTGATGTTTATCGGTTTCTTGTCCGTGGGGTCCGATATGGTCCACTTGCAGTTCTTTTCTATGGATTGTATGAACGTGTTATCATGAAAGTCCGGGTACATCCGTTTGTGCAATTCGTAACCGGTCATCGTAACACCTCCTCGGCTCGTGTGGTTTGGATATGTATATGGGCCACCGAGATACCTCGGCGGCCCATGTTCAGTTCATGTTAGTACTGCTTGCTCGGGTCGTTCTCGGGGCTGTAAGCAATGCCGGCGCCGGGAGGCGGAGCAATGGGGCCCTGGTAGGGAGGAGCGACGATACCGTTGTTCTGCTGGGGCATGGGTGCCGGCGCAGGTACGGGCGCGGGCGCGATGGGAGCCTGAGCAGGTGCAGGGGCCGGAATGGGCGCCTGGGGAGCGGTATTTACGGGAGCCTCGGCAGTCTTGTTGATCGTCAGGCCATATGCGGCCAGGGTGTTGGCGATGGTCGTGTTGCCGCCAGCCTCGAAGAACCGTACGGGTTCGTTGACGACGACGGAGTCGAAGGACACGCCGTTGTTCATGGCAACCTTGGGCTTGTACGTGCGCAGGAACACGGTGACGTCCAGTCCTACGGCGAGTTCCTGGCCTTCCGCCAGGATGATCTCGTCGGCGGAGCCGTCGGGGTTCGCCTGGTAGACCTTGGGCGGAGTCTTTAGCTTGGATATGGCGTCGTAGCACTTGCCCGCGTCGGGATGCTTGGTGGATACCCAGAGACGCTGGCTGAGGTACTGGCCGAAGATGCTGGGTTGGCTCGGATCGGGTTCCATGATTTCGCAGTGGTCAAGGCTTAACCGGGTGTGGGGAGGCAGGTTGCTCTGGATCCGGGTGATCTCGGAGCGCCGCTTGTTCTCCTTGTCCAGCTCCTCGCCGTCGTACAGGCGGCTGATGTGGGACCAGGCCACGCGGCCGCGTACGGCAATGGTAGCGCCGATCGGTACGGAGTTCAGGTTGATACGGGGAGGGGCGGCATTGGCCATAGGCTGGGTGTAGGCGTTGTAGTTATCCATTTTTTCGTACCTTTGCAAAGTGCGGATACCTTTGCATTCCTTTCAACGGTTTTTTGACAATCGCATTTTGACAATCGTTTCGTGGCAATGGCATTTTGACAATCGCATCTTGACAATCGTTTCGTGGTGATGGCATTTTGGTAATCGTCTTTTGGCAATCGTTTTTTTTTTTTATATTCAACGAGTCATCGACTCGGTTCCGCCATGGAATCATAGTTCAAAAGCTTGCGTGGGACCTTGCTTTCGTCTATACTTATTATAACAGATACTTGCGCAAAAGGCAAGTGTTTTTTGATGGAAGGGCGTGGTTTTTTGGACGTGGAGAAGAACACCGAGTTTTCCGTGGAGCCGGAACCCAGGAAGAAAGGCGTGTCCGGAACGGCCGTGACGAACGTGGTGCTCGGCTTTTGCCTATTGTTCCTCTGTTCGTTCTGGATCATGGGCATGTCCGGGTCCATTGTCTCTGGTATGGCGGACGACAGCATTGCCGCCATCGAGGACATACAGAAGGCCGTGAACGAACGGTACGCGCTCCTTTCCGAGCTGAAGGAGACCGACGCGCGCGTCGACGCCCTCGAGAAGGAGATAGAGCAGCTCCGCAAGTATCTGGCCGACATGCAGCGTAAGGAGCAGGAGCGCATAGATGCCGAGAAGACCGGGACGGAACGCGTATCGGAATACATGATCAAGTCCGGCGATACGCTCTGTTGGATCGCCCAGGACTATCTCGTCGGCGTCGACAAGATAGCGGGATACAATAACATATCCGATGCGGACCTGATTTACAGCGGGAACAGCCTGAAGCTGCCCAAGATGGAGGGGACCGTCCATTGGGTGGACTGGGGCGAGACGATCTATAGCATCGCGCAGCAGTACGGTACCACCCCCGAGGCAATCGCCGAGTACAACGAGATCCGTAATTGGAACCTGCTGTACGTCGATACGCCGATTTATATTCCGGACGCGGAGTGACACAGGAAACGACCACCTGGGGAGGTGGCCGTTTTTCTTTAGTCCTGTATGGCGTACTGCAATGCGTCCAGTAAGCGTTGCTCGGTCATGTCCTTCATCTCCACGGCGCTGAGTATCTTTTCGTCTATGGTGTGCTCGGACAACAGGTGGTGTATCGTCACGGGATACTGCTGGCCTTGACGGTACAGCCTCGCGTTGGTCTGGATGTAGTCCTCCAGGCTCCAGGACAGGGTATACCACACCAGGGTGTGGCCGCCTTCCTGGAAGTTGAGTCCCAGCCCAGTGGACTTCGGGTGTATGCACATGAGCGGGATGTTTCCCGCGTTCCAGTCGTCGTACATCCTTCCGGTCCCGTCGAACGCTACCGCGTCGGGGAACCGTTTCGTTATCATGTCGAGATCGGATTGATAGAAGTACGCGACGAGGATGGGGGAGCCCGTGGTCTGTACGATGTGGTCCAGGGCGTCCAGCTTGTTCTCGTGGATCTTGATATAGTCGTGGGATCCTTCCTCGACGTATATGGCGCCCGATGCCATCTGCGAGAGCTTTCCCTGGAGTACGGCGGCGTTGGCCGGTACTATCTCGTTGTTCGGCGACAGGGAGAGGACCTTTTCCCGTAGGAGCGTCCTGTACAGTTTCTTCTCGTCGGGTCCCATCGGGACTACGATGTTGTTGTATATGATGGGAGGCAGGTTGAGTCCCGGGGTCTTCACCGAGATCACGATGTCCGATATCCTTCTGTATATTTCTTCCTCGGCTCCCGGCAACGGCTCGAACTTTACGGGCCTGTTCTGGACGTACATGGTCGGACGGAAGAACGTGTTCCTGTATGCCGTGATGTTCCGTCCGAGGCGCTCGCCCTGGTCGAACGCGTAAACCTGGGCCCACAGGTCCAGCAGCCCGTTCGGCGCCGGCGTACCCGTCAGGCCTATCACGCGCTGGCATAACGGCCTTATCTCCTTCAACAGCTTGAAGCGGTTGCTGGTGTACGACTTGAACGATTGCAGTTCGTCGAGCACGAGGTTCGGGAACCACCAGCACGGCTTTCCCTTGTACGTGGGACTGTTCGTCAATAATTTTGGGAACATCTCGCGGTTGATGAAGTACATCGACGGGGGAGAGTCCGATATCTGCTCGTACAGCAATTTCTTTGCCTTTGGCGACAGTTCCTTCCCGTTGTCGTTCACTATGAGGTTGACCGTCGGGAACTGGAATCCCCACTTCCTTATTTCGTTCGCCCATGAGAACTTTGCGACGTTCTTGGGGGCCACTACGAGGATGTGTCCGTGCGGGTTGATATCCTGCAATGCCGACAGCGTCGTCAGGGTCTTTCCTGCCCCACAGTCCAGGAATAATCCGCAGTAGGGGTGTGTCATGATGAATTGCTTTGTCTGCTCCTGGTATGGATGCAACGTAAAGTTCATGTGTTTTTCTCCTGTATCCAATAGTTTGCCGGGCCTATCTTGGCCCTGGGCAAATTACGTATGAAAAGCCCTGTTCCTGAGGCTCAGGGCTTTTTCTTCAGTCATGGCATGATTTTTTCCATGAAACGCTTGACTCTTTCGAATATCGAGGGTTCCTCCACCGGCTGGTATACTGTACCCTTGTCTTCTTTCTGCGTGTTTATATAGGTGACCTGGGACCTTTCTATTGGACGCATGCCCAATGCAGTCCTGGCATAGTGTTCCAGGTTCAGGTCGTTCAGTTTCTTGTCCATGCCCAGCCTCAACTGCGTTTCCGTGGCTTGTGCCTCGGCGAGCAGTTGCTGCGTTTCCTGTATCTGATCCGTCAGTATCGTAAGCTCGACCTCCGTGTTTATTCGGAGACCCGCGATGCCCGTCACGGTCACGAATACAAGGGAATATGCTATTATTTGTGCCCAATTTCGCTTGATTTTCGGTCTTGGCTGTGTTTTCGGGCTTATTTTCGTGACTTTTTTGGGTTTTTTTACAGGTTCCCGTATTTCGGGAGCTGTATTCCCGTAGTTCTCGAACAGGCCGAAATCGTATTGCTCAGCTAGATTGGACATGGCCGGCGATCCCCCTTACGCGTTATTCGTTCGGCTTGAACGACCAGTCAATAGGCAGTTCAGCCACCGTCATGGTCAGGGAAATCATGAACTCGGATATGCTTTCGGCATCGAGTACGAGCTGGGCGGCTCCGCTGTTGATTTCATCCGTTGACGGTTGGGGGAGGCCTGCTGCAGTTCCCATGGGCGCGTAGAGACACTGCAGGTTGGAAAAGCATTTGTAAGTCTGCGTGAGGCGGCACGCAAACTCCTTGATCCTCGCGGGGTCGAAGTCATTGAAGTATTCCGTTATTATGGTGCCTGCCGTTGCGTTCGTGTACACGTCCATGAAATGTTCGAGGTCCTTTTCGAACTGCGTGAACGTTTCGTCCTCTGCCTCGTACCTGGTTTCGTATTGTTTCCTGGCCGTAGCCATATCCTTGTGTCTCGTGGTCAGGTGCCTGTCCGCGAGTTTTTCCTCGGTACGTATATAGCATACGAGCAACGGCGTGTCGGGATACATCGTCATCATGTCGTCAAGCCCGTTCGGGTCCAGCACCATGATGTCGGCGTCGTCGATGTCCTTTTTTCGGGCGAAGTATTCGTGTTCCCCGATGAATGTCCGGAGGTATTTTTCCGAGTTAGGGATCCTGTCGGACAGTTCCTTCGTGATGAAGTGGTAGTGGTCGTCGTTGTATGGACGTTGGGGACGCGTAGTCGTGGTTTTCAACGGTACGAGCCTGTCCCTGGAGATCCTTTCGGCGTACAGGATTATCTCCTTCATCAGTTTTGTCTTTCCAGTGCCCGTGCGGCCAAGTATGACGATCTTAGGCTTGGGTGGCGCGTTTTTCCGGTCGAGCCTGTCCATTCCCATCCATATGGAAAGCATCTGGTTCAACTTGGCCTCGTCGTCCATCTGCA